>JBKJKH010000038.1:0-2788 GCA_046597595.1 Gemmatimonadaceae bacterium | reverse complement strand
ACATTCCTGGTGCTCGGCGCCAGCATGGGTGAGCGGCGCGAAGCCGAACGCCGCGCAAGCGAAGCGCGCGCCATCGCCGAGGAAGCCAACAAGGCGAAGTCAGAATTCCTTGCGGTGATGAGCCACGAGCTGCGCACCCCACTCAACGCAATCTCCGGTTACGTGCAGCTGCTCGAGATGGATTTGCATGGCCCGGTCACAGCAAAGCAGCGTGAGTCACTGGAGAGAATCGGACACAATCAGCGCCATCTGCTGACTCTTATCAACGACATCCTCGGCTTCGCGCGGATCGAAACCGGCAAGCTCAATCTAAAGCTCGAGACCGTTGCCGTTCGTGACGTCCTGAACGACGTGGAGCCGCTGGTGCTGCCGGACGTAACCCGGAAGCAGATTTCTTTTTCAGTCAACGTCACGAACGACTGCCAGAACGTCTTTGCAGATCGAGAGCGGCTCCGGCAGATCATTCTCAACGTTGTCAGCAACGCAATAAAGTTCACGCCCGAGAACGGCACGGTGACGGTCAACGCAGCGTGCGACGGCGCCGGATTCGTGACGTTCAAGGTTACGGATACAGGGGTTGGCATTCCCGCGGAGCAGCAGAGCGACGTATTCGAGCCCTTCGTCCAGGCAGAGTACGGCAAGGCGCGCAGCTTCTCGGGCGTGGGACTTGGACTCTCGATTGTACGCGATCTTGTGCGGGCAATGAATGGGTCTGTGTGGCTGGAAAGCGAAGTCGGAGTGGGAACTACAGTGCTGGTGAAGCTCCCGGAAGGCCCGCGCGAAGTTTGAACCTTTTTGCGCCCTGCTGCCGTCTAAATAACGGTAGGCTGCTTCCCAAAACCCGCTCCGGCTTTCCCAGGGGGATCGTTTGCGTCTTTTCCGTGCTCTTACAATTGTGCTCGCCGGTACTTTCACTGCAGTCACTGCTTCTGGCGCGCAGCAGGTCACCCGCTCCCAGGCCGACCCTCGCCCCGTAGCCCACGCCACTCGCAGAGCCGGGCCAATATCGGTCAACGGAAAACTCGACGAGGCCGCGTGGGCGGCTGCCACTTCCATAAGTGAGTTGATTCAAGCGGTACCGAACGAAGGTCAGGCGCCCAGCGAAAAAACCGAGATCCGCATTCTGTATGACGATGCCGCGATCTACATAGGCGCCAGAATGTTTGACTCCAAGGGAGCAAGCGGCGTTCGCGCAGTGCTCACCCGCCGCGACCAACTGCTCGGCGGCGGTTCACTCACATCCGATAAAATCGCGCTGGTGTTCGACCCGTTTCACGACAAGAACACCCGCATCTGGTTCGAGCTCAACCCGCTCGGCGTGAAGGGCGACCACCTGAACGGCGACGCCTCGTTCGATCCGGTGTGGGAGGGCGCAGCGAACATCGACACATCGGGATGGACGGCCGAGTTCCGGATCCCGCTGTCGCAGCTGCGCTTTCCGCGCGACTCGATGCAGACCTGGGGCATGCAGATCTGGCGCACCATCGCGCGCCGGAACGAGAGCGACATGTGGGCCGGATGGCGGAGCAACGAGAACGGTGGGCCGGGCTACTTCGGCACGCTCACCGGTTTGGCACTCGCCCAGCAGCCGCGTCATCTGGAGCTGCTGCCGTACGCGGTGTCGAAGAGCCGGTTCGCTCTGCCCGCGGCGGGGGATCCGTTCCGCAGCAAGCGGGAGATGACGGCGCGCGTCGGCGGCGACCTCAAGCTCACCATCACGTCGAACTTCACCCTCGACGCGACGGTCAATCCCGATTTCGGCCAGGTCGAGGTGGATCCTGCGGTCGTGAACCTCTCCGATTTCGAGACGACCTTTCAGGAGAAGCGGCCCTTCTTCGTCGCGAACTCCTCCGCCTTCTCGTTCGGCAACTTCAACTGCTACTTCTGCAGCAACGTGTCGAGCCTCAACGTGTTCTACTCGCGTCGCATTGGCCGCGCGCCCCAACTCGGCGGGCTCGCGCGGTCGCAGTCCTCCTCTGCGGACGTGCCTGATGCCTCGACCATTCTGGGCGCCGCGAAGGTGACCGGACGCACGAAGGGCGGCCTTGAAGTCGCGATGCTCGAGGCGCTCACCAACAAGGTGACTGCACGCTACGTCACGTCGCCGGGCGCGCCGACCCTCGAGCGCGAGGTAGAGCCGACGACGAACTACTTCGTGGGTCGGTTGCGCAAGGATCTGCGCAAGGGCGACACGCGCGTGGGGATGATCACGACGCTCACCAACCGCTACATGCGCGACTCAACCGAGAGGAGCCGGTTGCGGTCGGACGCGCAGCTCCTTGGCGCCGACGTGCTCCACTACTGGAAGAAGCGAGGCTACTCCTTCCTGGGGCAGGCCGCCCTCACGAACGTCGGCGGCGACACGGCGGCGATCCGGCGGACGCAGCTCACCAGTGCGCACTACTTTCAGCGCCCCGACCGCAAGGCGACCAGCGACGGCCTGTTCGACTTCGCCTTCGACCCCGCGCGCACATCGCTCCAGGGGTACGGCCTCTATGGCCGCCTCGCCAAGGAGAGCGGTGACTGGCGATGGGAGACCGCGCAGAACTGGCGCAGCCCGGGCTTCGAGGTGAACGACATCGCATCGCTCAGCCGCACCGACTACAAATGGATGCAGGCGGGCGTGCTTCGGCTGTGGTCGAAGCCCACGCGCTGGTACCGCAATGCGGCGGCGATCGTGAGCGCGCAACAGCAGTTCGACTACGACGGCGATCGAACGGACCTCCAGGGAGCGTTGTTCGGCCAGCTGACGCTGCTGAACTACCTCTCGGCCACCGCCTTCGCCATC
>JBKJKH010000646.1:0-4905 GCA_046597595.1 Gemmatimonadaceae bacterium | reverse complement strand
GCTCATTCACGGGCAGGTCGTCGTGGGATGGGGGCAGCCGCTGAACCTCCGCTACATCGTGCTTGTGGATGACGTGGTCGCGTCGAGTGAGTGGGAGCAGGAGCTCTACCGGATGGGCGTGCCGCCGGAAATGGATGTGCATTTCTTGAGCGTCGACGACGTGGCGGAACGACTCCCGACGCTCGAAGCCGCGCCGGGAAACGGGCTTCTCCTCACGGGTGATATCGGCACGATGCGCCGCGTCGTCGACGCCGTGCCGGGAATCCGCACCGTCAACGTCGGCGGCATCCATTTTCGCGCGGGTCGTACGCAGCGCCTGCGATACGTCTATCTCACGCCGGAGGAGGAGCAGGCGCTGCGCGATCTCGGCACGAGAGGGGTGGCCGTGAGCGCACAGGACGTTCCCGCAGCGCACGCTGTTCCACTCGATGAGCTGCTCGAACAGGAACAAAGCTCCTGATGGAGATCATCTCGCTGGCGGGACTTCTCGACATCATCCCTCTCGCACTGCTGGGTGCCGTGCTGGGGCTTGACGTCGTGTGCTTCCCGCAAGCGCAGATCTCGCGTCCCCTGGTCGCGGCAACACTCGCCGGCGCCATGATGGGCAATGCGGGCCAGGGGCTGCTGGTCGGCGTGGCCCTCGAGCTCATCGCCCTCGAAACGCTGCCGTTCGGCGCGTCGCGCTATCCGGAGTGGGCGGGCGCATCGGTCGTGGCCGGTGTGCTCTTCGCCGGGGAACAGGAGGCGACTGCGGGAGCGATGACGGCGGCGGTCGTGGCCGCACTCGCGACCGCATGGGTCGGCGGCGGCTCGATGGTTGTCGTGCGCAAGCTGAATGGGCGATGGGCGCGCCAGCGCCTGAAGGCGCTCGATCGTGGAGAGCGGCAAACGGTCGTCGGGTTGCAGGTGGCCGGCATGTCGATCGACCTCGCGCGGGGCTTTCTCCTCACGCTCGTGGGCATCCTCACGCTGCGTCCTGTGATGCAGGCTTCGCTCGAGCTGTGGACACTGAGCCCGACGGTCTCGCGTGCCGTCGTCGTCGGCGTCGCCGTGATGGTGGCGGCTGGAGCGTCGTGGAAGCTGTTCCACACCACGCCCGGTGCACGATGGATGTTCCTCGGCGGCCTCGCAGGCGGACTCGCAATCGTGTTCGTCGGCGGTTTCGCATGACCGCCGGCGCCATGCGTCCCCCTGGGCCGCTCGCGGCCACCACTCCGGCGAGTGTGGCGCTGCGGCTTCCGCTCCGCACACAGCTCGCCATGCTGCTCCGCCTGTTCGCCGTGCAAGGATCGTGGAACTACGAGATCCTGCTCGGGACAGGCATCGGCTTCTGCGTCGAGCCCGCGTTGCGCCTGTTGCCCGGTGGCGTGGACAGCCCCGCATATCGCGCGGCACTGGCGCGGCAAAGTGCGTATTTCAATGCCCATCCGTACCTGGCCTCTGTCGCCGTCGGCGCGCTCGCGCGTGCGGAGCTGGAAGGGGAGGCGCCCGAGAAGATCGAGCGCTTCCGGACGGCGCTTTGCGGGCCGTTAGGCAGTGTCGGTGACCGGCTCGTCTGGGCCGCGTGGCTCCCGTTCTGCTCGTTGAGCGCACTGGCCGCCTTCGGGCTCGGCGCACGGCCGCTCGTTGTCGTGCTGCTTTTCCTCATCCTCTACAACACGGGTCACGTCGCGTTGCGTGTCTGGGGACTGCGGACCGGTTGGGCACGTGGAACACGCGTCGCCGCCGCCCTTGGCAATCCGGTCCTCCGACGCGGACCCCAGTACATCGCACGCGCTGCTGCCCTGCTCGCAGGCATCGCGCTTCCACTCGCCCTGCTTCGCGTGATCGGTGCCGGCCGAACGCTCCTGGGATCCGTGCTCCTCGGCGCCGTGGTCGGCGCCGTGCTGCTCGCACGGCTGCAGGGGCGCGCAGAAGGCTGGCGCATTGCCCTCGGCGTTCTCGCCGCCGTTGTCCTTTTCTCCGTGGCCCGCTGATGCCTGAACGTCCCGTCCAGATCCGTAACGCGAACGGTCTGCACGCCCGCCCCGCAGCGGAGATTGTGAAGCTCGCCGCGAAGTTCCAGAGTCACATCACGATCCTGCGCGACGATGTCGAGGTCAACGGCAAGAGCATCATGGGCGTGATGATGCTCGCTGCGGAGTGTGGCGCCACGATCACGCTGAAGGCTGAGGGTACCGATGCGGATGCCGCGCTCGACGCGCTCGACAAACTCATTGCCTCGAAGTTCGGAGAGTCCTGAGTGAAGGAAACGCTCACCGGAATACCGGCTTCGCCCGGCATCGTTGTTGGACCCGTGCACCTCCTGCGGTGGGAGGTTCCCGAAGTGCCGCATCGGGTGGTGGCTGCCGATGAAGTCGCGGGGGAATTGAAGAAGTTCCGGGATTCGCTCGAGCGTGCGCGCGAGCGACTCCGCGCCGTGCGGGAACGCGCCGAGCGGAAGGCTGGCGCGGAAGAGGCGGCGATCTTCGACGTGCAGATGTCCATCCTCGATGATGGCCAACTGCTCGATGCGGTCGTGTCGCTGATTCACCAGCAGCACGCTGCCGAAAAGGCGTTTGATATCGTGATGCTCGAGTGGCGGCAGCACTTCGCGCGCCACGCCCAGCCGATGGTTCGCGAGCGCGTCGGCGACCTGATGGACGTGCATATCCGCGTGCTGTCGCTGTTACTCGGCCTGCCGGATCACGATCCGGTCGACGTGCCGAAGGGCGCCAACGCCATTCTTGTCACGCACGACCTGACACCAAGTCTTACCGTGCAGCTCGACCGGGACGCGATCGCGGGGATCGCGACCGATGCGGGTACCCGCACCGCACACGTTGCCATCCTCGCGCGATCACTTGGCCTGCCGGCGGTGGTCGGCTTGCGCGACGCAACCTTGAAGCTGCGCGGGGGCGAGAAGGCCGTGCTCGACGGCACGGCCGGTGTGCTGGTGATCGAGCCGTCTCGCGATGAGGTGCGCAGCTATCGCGAGCGGGCGCAGCGCGAGGCGGACGAAGAGGAAGACCTGCGACAGCGCTCCGGGCAGGAAGCGCTGACCCTCGACGGCGTGCGTGTGACGCTGCGCGCCAACGTCGACTTGCCGGAGGACGCGGTGTTCGCCGCGGCGAGCGGTGCGGAAGGCGTGGGACTTATGCGGACGGAATTTCTCGTCGTGGGCCGTGCGACCATGCCCGATGAGGAAGAGCAGTATCGCGAATACCGCACGGTGGTGGAGGCGTTTGGCCAGCGCCCCGTGGTGATCCGCACATTTGACGTTGGGGGAGACAAGCTGCCGATCGGCGGCTACCCAAGCGAGCCCAATCCGTTCCTGGGCTGGCGCGCCATCCGGATGTGCCTTGACCAGCCGGAGGTGTTCAAGCCCCAGCTGCGTGCGCTGATGCGCGCGGCAGTGCACGGAGACCTGCGCATCATGCTTCCGCTCGTTGTCTCCGTGAGTGAAGTCCGGCAGGCGCGGGCGATGCTAGAGGAGTGTGCCGCCGAGCTTCGTGCAAGCGGGACGCCGCACCGCGACGATATCCCGATGGGCGTCATGATCGAGACACCGGCCGCTGCTGTTGCCGCGGACACGTTTGCGGCCGAAGTCGCATTCTTCAGCATCGGCACCAACGATCTCGTGCAGTACACACTTGCCGTGGATCGCGGCAACGTGGAGCTGGCGGATCGCTTTACTCCGCTTCATCCTGCCGTCCTGCGACTCATTCAGCGCACCGAGCAGGTGGGGCGCGAGGCCGGGCTCGAAGTCGCGGTGTGTGGAGAAATGGCCTCCCAGCCTCTCACCGCGCTGGCGCTGCTCGGCCTCGGGATCCGGTGTTTCAGCATCGCCGGGCGTGCCGTGCCGTGGATGAAGCGGCTCATGCGCGCCGTCCGCGCAGACGAGGCGAAGGCGGCCGCCGAGCGCGCCATGCAGTGCGCCACCGCGGAAGATGCGGAGCGGGAAATTCGCGCACTCCTTGACGCGGCGTTTCCCGGATAAAATCACGGCGCGCGGTAGCTACCGTGCGACCCGTGGAAAGCCTATCATTCAAGGCTTACAGAAAACCTTCTCCCTCTCGCCCGCTTTACGTGCGCGACCGCTATCTCTTCACCTCGGAATCCGTCACCGAAGGCCATCCAGACAAGGTGGCCGACGCGATTTCAGACGCCGTCCTGGACGCGATTCTCGCGGAAGATCCCACCGCGCGTGTCGCCTGCGAGACGCTCGTCACCACCGGCATGGCCTGCATTGCCGGTGAGATCACGACGACGGCCTGGGTCGACCTGCCGAAGCTCGTGCGGGACACGATCGAAGAGATCGGGTATACCGATGCGAACTACGGTTTCGATCACAAGACCTGCGCCGTCATCAGCACCATCGGCAAGCAATCCCCGCATATCGCGATGGGCGTGGACACCGGTGGCGCTGGCGACCAGGGGATGATGTTCGGCTACGCGTCGGACGAGACGCCCGAACTGATGCCGATGCCCATCCAGCTCGCGCACCGGCTGGCCGAGACGCTGGCCAGGCGCCGCAAGTCGGGGGACATCAAGTGGCTGCGCCCGGATGGCAAGACGCAGGTCAGCATCATGTATGAGGACAACTATCCGGTGGCGGTCGACACGGTGGTGGTCTCCACGCAGCACGATCCCGGCGTCTCGAATGCAAAGATCCGGAAGGCGATCATCGACGACGTGATCATGCCGACCGTGCCGGAAGAGCTCATTGCGAAGAAGTTGAAGATTCACGTCAATCCCACGGGCCGCTTCGAAATCGGCGGACCGCAGGGCGACGCTGGCCTCACCGGGCGCAAGATCATCGTCGACACGTACGGCGGGATGGGGCGGCATGGCGGCGGCGCGTTCAGCGGAAAGGATCCCACAAAGGTCGACCGGTCAGCGTGCTACGCGGCACGGTGGGTGGCG
>JBKJKH010000605.1:0-7576 GCA_046597595.1 Gemmatimonadaceae bacterium | reverse complement strand
GGAGACCAACCCTTCCGGCTTCAGCTTCGCGACCGCAAACACGATCCCGGCCACTGCCACTGCCACCGCCACGCCCACGAGCACCAACTCCGTCCCGTGCCCGAGCTCGGCCTCCCCCCCCGCCAGCAAACGCGTCGCTGCGGGGCCTACGACCGGTTCCAGCCAGTGATCGAGCCCGCCCACCGTTCCCAGCGGGACGATCGCCGGAAGGTTGATCCAGCCGCCGACGGCACTGAGGACACCCAGCACGACAAGCGGACCCGTCATGATCCACGGCGCCTCATGCAGGTGCGCGCGCTCCGCCTCGCCCGTGCGATTGGGACCGTGGAACGTGTACAGCATCATGCGCGTCATGTAGATCGCGGTCATGAGGGCCGTGGCAATACCCATCCCGTACAACACGAACAGGATGGCCGAACCGGGAATGCCAAGGAGGTGCACATCTGCAATCGCGGAATGCTGCGCGCGCAGGAACACCGCGCCGAGAATGGCATCCTTCGAGAAGAATCCGGAGAAGACAGGAATACCCGCGATGGCGAGGGTGGCAATCCACATCATCACCCACGTCACCTTCATGTGCGCGCGCAGCCCGCCCATGTTGCGCATGTCCTGCGGATCCTCAGGGTTGTGCGTGTGGTGATACGCCTCGTGCATCGCGTAAATCACCGACCCCGACCCGAGGAACAGCAGCGCCTTGAAGAACGCGTGCGTAATCAGGTGGAACACACCGGCCGTATACGCGCCCACACCCACGGCCACGAACATGTAGCCGAGCTGCGAAACGGTCGAATACGCCAGCACTTTCTTGATGTCCCACTGCTTGAGGCCAATCGAAGCCGCAAACAGTGCGGTGAACGCGCCTACCACTGCCACCACCAGCGATGCCGAAGGCGCCATCGCGAAGAGCATGCTGCTGCGGGCCACGAGGTACACGCCCGCCGTCACCATCGTCGCCGCATGGATGAGCGCCGACACCGGCGTTGGACCCGCCATGGCGTCGGGCAACCACATATACAGCGGCATCTGCGCGCTCTTGCCGCAACAGCCAAGGAACAGGAACAGGCAGATCATCGTGATCACTGTTCCGCCCACCGGCAGCGTCGCGGCCTTCTCCCCTATCCCGGCGAAATCCAGCGCGCCGAGGTGCTGCCAGAGCAGGAACATGGCGATGAGAAACCCGAAGTCTCCAATGCGGTTGACAATGAACGCCTTCTTGCCGGCATTCGCATTCGCCTCCTCGGAGAACCAGAACCCGATCAGCAGGTACGAGCAGAGCCCCACGCCTTCCCAACCGACGAACAGCACCGGATAGTTGGCGCCGAGCACCAGGACAAGCATGAAGAACACGAAGAGGTTCAGGTACGCGAAGTAGCGCGGATAGCCTGGATCCTCCTTCATGTAGCCGACGCTGAAGAGATGGATCAGCGTGCCAACGCCGGTGATGACGAGCACCATGATCATCGAGAGCTGGTCCAGCTGGAGCGACCAGTTGAGCTGGAGCTCGCCGGCCGGCATCCACTGTCCGTACGTCTGCACGAACGGCGTCGCCAGCGCTGGTGCCGCGCGCATCGCCAGGAAGATCATGATGGCGACGATGAAACTCAGCGTCACCACGAGCGGACCGACGATGTCGACGTACTTCGCATACTTGTGCCGGAACGGCCCGTGCTCGTCGACAGCGAAGTTGATCGGATGTTCGCCGGTATGCCCGGCCATGGCGTCGCGCGACGGGTCCTTTGGGCCCGCGTGGTACGCCGGCACGAGCGACAGCGCGCCGTTGATGAAGAATCCGACGAGAGGCAGGAGCGGCAACAGCCAGAGATACTCGGCCGCCGTTCCCGAAAGTGGATGCGCCATCAGCCGCGGAGGAGGTTGATGCGTTGGAGGTCCACCGACTTGTGGTGGCGGAATGCCGCGATCACGATCGCGAGACCGACCGCGGCCTCGGCGGCGGCGACAGTCATCACGAATACCACGGATACCTGCCCGCCGACGCCATGCAAGCGGCTGAGCGCGACGAAGCTGAGGTTCACGGCGTTGAGCATCAGTTCCACGCACATGAAGATGATCAGCGCATTCCGCCGGGTGAGTACGCCGACGACGCCGATACTGAACAACACGGCCGAGAAAAAGAGCGCCTCCGTGATCATGCGGACTTCTCCGCAGCGGTGCCGCCGGCGGGTGGGCCGGAGCGCTTGGCGAGCACGACCGCGCCGACAACCGCCGCCAGCAGCAGCACGCTCGTCACTTCAAACGCCAGCAGATAGTCGGTGAACAACGCATGCGCGACCGGGCTGATCACGTTGGATTGCGCCGGGGCGAGCCCTGGGCCTGTGGGGATGTCTGCCCGCAACAGCACGAGAATTTCGGCAATCAGGAGCAGGCCCACGAACAATCCTGCCAGCCGCCATTTGGGCGGACGCAGATCCGATTCCGTATCCCCGTGCCCCAGGTTGAGCAGCATCACGACGAACACGAAGACGACCATGATCGCGCCGGCATAGACGAGGATCTGGATTGTGCCGACGAAGTGCGCATCCAGCATCACGTACATCGCCGCGAGGCAGAACATCACGTTCACCAGCCACAGCGCCGCCGCGACCGGGCTCTTGCGAGTCACGAAAAGCAGCGCGGACCCCACGGCGAGCATGCCGAAGAGGTAGAAGTTGAACGAGTAGAAGAGTGGAAAGTCCGGCGTCGCTATGGGCACGGTGCGTCACTCACCCGCAGGGTCGGCAGGATCCCACATCTCGCACACGGGATGCGTCTGCGCCGTCAGGCGCTCGAGGTCATAAACGAACCCTTCACGGCTGTACTCCGCGTTCTCGTAATGGCGGCCGACGTGGATCGCTTCCTCGGGACACACTTCCTGGCAATACCCGCAGAAAATGCAGCGAAACTCGTCGATCTCGAACACGAGCGGATAGCGATTGCCCTCCTCGTCCTCGCCGGGCACGAGCTTGATGCAGTTGGCGGGGCAGACCGTCGGGCAGAGTCCGCAGCCGACACACTTCGCCTTGCCATCCTCGGTCGTGAGCATGCGATGCGTGCCCCGCCAGCGCGGCGACAGCTGCCACTTCTGCTCGGGGTACTGGATCGTGACTTTCTCCTGGAACATGTGCCGGAGCGTGTGCCCCATGCCTTTCAGCGTGGCGCGGAGGTAGCTCACCTCATGCAGCGGACGTTCCACCACTTTCACTGTGATGGCCATCAGGCTCCTCCCACGGGCTCAGGGGTACGTTGCGCCTGCGCGCGCATTCGCGCGGCGCGCAACCGCTGCAGTTCACGGATACTCGACCGGTCCGATGCGGGACTGACGATGCGGCCGCGATCGAGCACGAAGAAGAGCACACCCACGAGGACGATGTTCAGTGCGAACAATGAGGCACCGAAGGGCCAGAAGGTGCGGCGCATCCCCAGCGCGTCGAGCGCGAGCACGGAGGTGGCGATGACGAGGATGTATGCGAGAGACGTCGGCAGCATCAGCTTCCACCCCAGCGACATCAGCTGGTCGTAACGGAAGCGCGGGAGCGTCCAGCGAATCCACATGAAGAAGAACAGGAAGAACATCACTTTGGAGACAAACGTCATGAGCGTGACGACGGTCTTGAGGACCGTCCACGGCGCTGCGTTGTCCCAGAGCGTGAACGGAACGTCCCATCCGCCGAGGAACAGCGTCACGATCAGCGCGCTCGCCGTCACCATGTTCGCATACTCAGCGATGAAGAACAGGGAGAACTTCATCGCGCTGTATTCGGTGTGGTACCCGGTGATGAGCTCAGACTCCGCTTCCGGCAGGTCGAACGGCAACCGATTCGTCTCGGCAAAGGCCGAGATGAGGAAGGTGATGAACGCGATCGAGAGCAGCAGGACGTTCCATCCTTGCACCGCCTGCACCGCGATGATGTCCTTCAGGGAGGAATTGCCGATCAGCAGCAGGACCGTGATCGTGGACATGCCCATCGTGATCTCGTACGACACCATCTGCGCACTCGAGCGGATCCCGCCCAGCAGCGCGTACTTGTTGTTCGAGGACCAGCCGGCGAGGACAATGCCGTACACGCCGAGCGACGAGATGGCGAGGACGAACAGGAAACCGACGGGCAGGTCGGCGATCACCATGTCCACCAGTCCCCACGGCGTGGGCAGCGGCGCGGCAAAGGGCAGGACGGCGAACGTGATCATCGCCGGAATGAATGCCAGTGCCGGTGCAAGAATGAACATCGGCAAGTAGGCCGCTTTCGGATACGTCTCTTCCTTCATGATGTTCTTGAGACCGTCCGCGGCCGGCTGGAGTATTCCGCCGGGACCCACGCGATTGGGCCCGTGCCGGTCCTGCATCCACGCCGACACTTTTCGTTCCATCAGCGTCAGCAACGCAACGCCCACCATGTACACGGTGAAGACGACCAGCATCTTCACCATCGTCGCGATCAGGAACGGGATGAAGTCCGCGATCGGCAGCTGGTCGGGAGTCATGCGACCACCGCGCCACGCAGGCCCAGCGTGTCATAACTCATCCCCGCAAACTGCGGACGGCCCAGGCTCAAGGCGTCGAACGCTTCTGACGCGAGCATGTAGCCCTTCCCTTCACCCATCGCGGCGAGCAGGTCGCCGATGGCGAAGTACCCTGGCCGCGCGAGCCCCGGCGGAGACTTGGCCTGGAAAAAACGCTGCACGCGCCCGTCGATATTCGTGAAGGTCCCCTCTTCTTCGGCGAAGTTCGTGATAGGCATGACCACCGCGGCGCGCTCGAGCGCATCAGGCAGCATCGTCCCGATGACAATCACGTCCTTGACTGCGGCAATGACACTTGCATCGAGATTGTCGAGATCATGGTCGGCGACGATCAGCACATCATCGGGCGAAAGGCCCTCGAGCGGATTGGTATTCTTCGTGAAGCCCAGCAGCTCCGCGCCGCGCACATTTGCGGCGCGCTCGGCACGCAAGGCAAGACCGGGCACGCCGGGCAGCGGCGCTTCGGGTCCCAGCTCGACACGAAATGCGCCGCGTCCCCCGCACTTTTCCACGACTTTCGCGAGCAGATAGAGCGATTCATTCGACAGAAACGGCGACGCGAGCACGAACGCCTTGCGGCCGTTCAACAGCGTTGCCGCTGCCTTGATCGCGGCTTCCCACGACACCGGCGCCATCACTCCCTGCGTGCGCGCCATCGGCACCTCGACGCGGTCGCGGCGATTGATCCACCGGTAATCGAGGCGTCCTGTGTCGCACATGAAGTACTTGTTGACCTCGTCGTTCGCTCGCGGACGCATCCGCACGACCTGGTTCTCGCGCGTCTCGATCATCGCATTGCACCCCTGCGTGCAATTCGGGCAGATCGAGGCCGCGCGGTCGAGTTCCCAGGCGCGTGCCTTGTTCAGGAAGTCCTTCGAGAGCAATGCGCCGACCGGACAGAGGTCAATGACATTGCCCGCCCATTCGTGCGTCAGGTCTTCGCCCTCGAACTTTCCAATGAGCGCCCGGTCACCCCGCTCGCTGACATTGAGCACGGGATTTTCGGCGACATCGTCCATGAAGCGCACGCAGCGCGTGCAGAGGATGCACCGGTTCGCGACGTACACGACGTCACCCCCGAAATCCTCCACCGGGTTGAAGCGCTTGGGCTCGGCGTAGCGGGAATCCTTCCGCCCTTCCTGGAAGGTGTAGTCCTGCAACTCGCATTCGCCGCTCTGGTCGCAGATGGGGCAGTCGAGCGGATGATTGATGAGGAGCAGCTCGAGCACACCCTTCCGCGCGTCGCGAGCCGGCTCGGAATGCACATGGACGACCTGTCCCTCGGTCACACCCGTCGCGCATGCCGGCGCGAGCTTCGGCGACTTCTCCACCTCGACGAGGCACATGCGGCAGACGCCCGCAACGGGGAGCCCCGGATGGTAGCAGTAATGGGGAATGAGCACGCCCACCGTCTTCGCGGCCTCGAGGATGGACGTTCCCTCGGGCACCGTGGCGGTGCGCCCCTCGATCGTGAGCGTGACGGTCTTCGTCGCCGGAGCAGTCATGCGTCGCTCGTCAAGCCGCGTTGCGCATCGGACAACGCCGCTGCGTGATGTGGTTCTCGAATTCCTTGCGGAAATGCTTCAGGCCACTCACCACCGGCGTCGCGCACGAATCGCTCAGCACGCAGATGGTCTTCCCCGTCATGCTGTCGCCGATATCCAGCAACGTCTCGAGGTCCTTCATCGTTCCTTCACCGCGTTCGATCCGCTCGAGAATGCGCGTCGTCCATGCCGTCCCTTCCCGGCATTGCGTGCACTGCGCGCAGCTCTCATGGGCGTAGAAGCGCGCCAGCCGCGCGATCTGCTTCACCATGCATTGCCGGTCGTCGAAAACGATCACCCCGCCGGATCCAACCATCGAGCCCTGGGCGACGAACCCCTCGTAATCCATGAGCGATGCTTCCGCCTCTTCCATGGACTGGATCGGCACGGACGACCCGCCGGGAATGACCGCCTTGAACGTCCGCCCCGGCAAGGGACCGCCACAGAGATCGTAGAGGAAATCCTTGAAGGGAAAACCCATCGGCACTTCGTAATTACCCGGCCGGACGATGTTGCCGCATACCGACCAGAGCTTCGTGCCCGTGCTCTTCGGGTTGTCGGCGCGCGCAAAGGTCTTGTACCACGCCGCGCCGTTGTTCAGGATGTGCGGCACGGCGGCAAGCGTCTCGACATTGTTGATCGTCGTGGGCTGCGAGAACAGCCCGCTGACTGCCGGGAACGGCGGCTTGATGCGCGGATTGCCGCGGCGCCCCTCCAGCGAGTTCATCAGGGCGGTTTCTTCACCGCAGATATACGCGCCCGCGCCCTTGTGGACGTGCACGTCAACGCGCTTCCCCGTCCCCATCGCGTTCTTGCCGAGGATGCCGGCGGCGTACGCTTCCTGCACGGCCTTGTTCATCTCGACCAGTGGCTCAGTGAACTCGCCACGGATGTAGATGTAGCACGTCTCGGCGCCGATGGCGTACGCGCCGATCGCACAGCCCTCGACGAGCGCATGCGGCGTCCAGCGCATGATCTCGCGGTCCTTGAAGGTGCCCGGCTCGCTCTCGTCGGCGTTGCAGCAGAGATAGTGCGGCTTGCCATCCCCGGGCTTCATGAAGCCCCACTTCATCCCGGTTGGGAATCCAGCGCCGCCCCGGCCGCGAAGACCTGACTCCTTGACGATCGCGACGATGGCCGCGGGCTCCATGCCGAGCGCCATCTCGAGTGCCTTGTACCCACCGCGCTTCTTCCAACCGTCGAGCGAGCGGGCTTCGACCTCGCCGAAGTGCTTCGACAGGACCGTCGTCTCGCGCTCATGTGGCGTGTGCGGATAACCCATGCGTCAGTCGAGCGTGCGAAGGAGCTCGGGCACCGATTCCGGTGTCACCGATTCGATGAACTGCTCATTGACCATCACCGGCGTCGCAAACCCACACGCGCCGAGGCATTCGACTTCGATCACGGTGAACCTGCCATCCGGCGACGTGAGCCCGAGGTCGCCGACACCGGTGTGCTTCACGAGCGCCTTCACCACGTCTTCCGCGCCGCAGATGTTGCATGGCGTCGTGGTG
>JBKJKH010000449.1:0-6362 GCA_046597595.1 Gemmatimonadaceae bacterium | reverse complement strand
ACGGTCAGCATGCCGAGTCCGAGCAGGTCGATCTTCACGAGTCCAATCGGGTCGAGGTCGTCCTTCTCCCACTGGATCACGGTGCGCCCCGGCATCGACGCCGGCTCGATAGGCACGACCGTGCGCAGCGGCTCGCGCGTGAGCACGAATCCTCCGACATGGATCGAGCGATGTCGTGGCAACTGATGGAGCCCGGCGACGATGTCGGCCAGCACGCGGACGCGCCGGTCGCCGGGATCGAGTCCCGCGCGCTCGATCAAGGTGCCGTCGGCACGTGCGCGCAGCGCCGTGATGGGATTGCGCCGCTCGACATGGTCGTCCGGTGCGTAGGGATCTGCGACGGCAATGGTGATGTCGCGCGCGGGTGGGCTTCCGTACGGTTCGAAGGATTCCTTCACCGCCCGCGCCTTCGTTGTGGCCTCGGTCCCCGGCACCATCTGGTGGCCGAGGTGTTTCGCGAGGATGGCATCACTATCGCCGGCATCCTCCGCCGTCACACTCAACGCCTCGGCCGTCGCCCTGGCGCTGAAGCGATCGCTCAACGCGGCCAGTGCGGTTGCCTGTTCGACCGAAAACCCGAGCACCCGCGCGGCGTCGCGCACGGCGCTGCGGCCGCGATAGCAGATCTGCTCGCACACCATCGCCGCGTGTTCGCGGCCGTACCGTTCGTACACGTACTGGATGACGCGCTCGCGATCGCGATGGGCGAAGTCGATATCGATATCCGGCGCCTCCGTCCGGTTCTCGCTCAGGAAGCGCTCGAAGAGCAGCCCGAGCTTGATCGGGTCCACGGCGGTGATCGCGAGGCAGTAGCACACCGCGGAGTTCGCGGCTGAGCCGCGTCCCTGGCAGAGAATCCCCTCGCGGTTGGAGAATCGCACGATGTCCCAGACGATGAGAAAGAATCCCGCCAGCCCCAGCCGGCGGATCATCCCCAGTTCGTGATCGATCTGTTTGGTCTGCGCATCCGTGAGCGTCGTCCCCCAGCGCTCCTGCGCACCCTGCAGTACGAGCCGCTCGAGGTACTCATCGTCGCCGATGCCCGGGGGGAGCGGGAACTGCGGCAACGCCGGCGCGAGCATCGCCATCCGGAACGCGCATCGCTCGGCGATCGCGACCGTTTCGCGGATGCCGACGTCGTCGTGCTGCCAGCGCCGCCGCATCTGGGCTGGTGACTTGAGGTACCACTCGCCGTTCGGGCGCAGCCGGGTGCCCATGGCGTCGAGTGCGCGCGCGTGGCGGAGGCAGGCGAGGACGTCGTGCGTCATCCGCGCGCGCGGATCCGCGTAGTGCACGTCGTTCGTGACGACCCACGGAATGCCTAACGACCGCGCGATGCGGAGCAACACAGGCACCACGGCCCGTTCCTCGGGGAGGGCGTGGTCCCAGACTTCGACGGCCACGCGCCGCTCGAAGATGTCGACGAGGGCCGCCGCTGCCTCGCAGGCCGCGTCCGCGTTCCCCGCGGTCACGAGTGACGGCACCCATCCGCGCGGACAGCCGGTCAGTGCGAAGAGCCCACGCGCGTGGCGCGCGACGGTGTCGAGCGACACCACCGGATGTCCCCGCTCCGCATCCATGCGCGCCCGCGTGATCAGCGAAGAGAGGTTGCCGTACCCTTCCACAGACTCGGCGAGCAGGACGAGATGGTGCCGGTCATCGTCGTGCCGTGACGCCACGGTGATCTCGGCGCCGATGATGCCGTCGAGGCCGACCTCGCGGGCCGTCTGCGAGAACCGCACGGTCCCGCCGAGTTCGTCGTGGTCGGTGAGGGCGAGCGCTGTGTAGCCCAGGGTGTGCGCGCGCGCGACGAGTGCTTCCGGCGCTGACGCCCCATCGAGGAGAGAGAAGGCCGAGTGGCAGTGGAGTTCGACGTAGTCAGTCATACCACCCATGCAGGTACCACGCGGCATGGTCGCGGAAGAGCAGGAACTCCGCATCGCGCTCTCCTTCGCACCGCCAGTACTCGCGCTGATAGCCGTCCTTCCACCAATCGCCGCTGAGGCGCTCTGGCCCGTCGGCGCGCGTGAGCGTAACGTGTCCGCCGCGCCACCACATGGCCGCCGGCACTCCTGCTCCGCTGCGCTCGATCTCGATGGCTTCCGGTGGATCGAGGAGGCGGAGGGCGGAGGCCTGGCCGGGGCTCAGGGCAGGTTCCTCCCGCTGCCCGGGATGACAGGAGTGGTCTTCTCCCGTCCAGCTGCCCTCCCGTTCCACGCGATGCTCGTCTCCCGCCACGGGACGCACGACCACGTTCGGCCCGAGTTCGGCGCGCAATCGCTCGAGTGCGGCATCGACCGCGGCTGGATCGCGCCAGGAGGTGCGCATCAGGTCGCCCTGCTCGCCACTCGCGGGCGCCGTCGCCACGACACAGACGGTCACGGCGCACGCCGGCGCGTCGAGCGTCCAGCGATCGAGCACCGCGCGACACCGCTCGAACAGCGGGGCGACGCGGGCGAGCGGGCGCGGGACGCGCACTTCGCGCGTGACGGTATGGGCGGGTCCGGCGATGGGCATCGCGCCGCGCCCGTCATCGAGCGTGAGGGTCAGCGCGATCGTGGCGGCGGCGCGTCCGTCGGCGACCAGCTGTCGCACCAGCCGGTCGAGCGCCGAGCGAACGAGAAAGAGGATCGGCTCCATCGTCGTGACCGGAGTCGCCAGTTCGGCGTGCACGGTACGCGTTGCTTCCGCGCGGGCGAGGACGGGACGCCGCGGGTCATCGCCATGGGTGAGCCTCCACCCGCTGAGCCCGACGGCGCCCCAGCGCCGCTCCAGCTCGCCGGCGTCCAGCGTCGCGAGCCCGCCTGCCGTGCGCACGCCTAACGAGCGCAGGGCGGCGCGAAACTCCTCGTCGAGCGGAATGAGGCCGAGGGGGACGTCGGCGAGGTAGGCGGCGCAGCCGCCGGGCGGAATGATGTTCCCTGTTCCCTGTTCCCTGTTCCCTGTGCCTTGCTCCCATGTCGCGGCGCGCGCCGCCACGCACGAGTCCGCGACTGCGACGCGCGGCTGCGGATGCCAGAGGCGCGCGACGCGGAGCAGGGCCCGCACGAGCCCTCGCTCACCGCCTAACGAGTCGAACCCGCTCGCCCCCACCCACCACAGGCCGGGCGCCCCCGCCACCGGCGTGACCTGCGGACTCGCCACGAGCAACGCCGCCGTGAGCCGCGTGAGCTCGGCCTCGAGCGCGACGGGGTCCCAGTCGAGCACTTCGAGCGACGCGCACCGCGCGCGCGCCTCGGTCACCGTCATCCCTGCCCGCACGCGCAGCTGCCCCGCTGCCGCCGAGGCGGTGCGGATGCGCTGGTCATCCACGAGGACGATCGGTCGTGTGTCCCAGTGGCCGGGAGCCGTCGTCAGCGCCGAAGATCCCTTCAGGCCCGACACGCGCTTCCCCGCATCGTCGCGACCGGGCACCGGCTCGCTGAGAGAGAGCGTGAGCTGCGGCTCCGCCTGAATCGCGCGCGCCAGCTCCCGGCGCTCGATCTGGCGCCACACCGCGCCGATCGGGAACCTCGGAATGCGTACACAGGCGACGCGCCACTCGGATTGCACGACGGACCTCCACACTGTGGTGTTTCCCTCCCTTCTCCACCGACACCAGCACATGATTCCGCTGCCTGGCCGCGCGCCGGTGTCCCCGGCCCAGTCGCAGCATCTCCGCGGCGGGAGTGGTACATCGCAATCGCACCGCGCCGCCCACCGTCGCGCTCCCGCCGCCGTGCTCGTCGCCGATGACCACCAGCGCCGCCGCGGCATCGCGCGCGAGCCGGGCGAGCCGCACCGCCACCGCCCGCGTCAGCGCCGGCGCGCCGTCGAGCACCACGAGGGTGAAGGCGCCGCTCCGCAGCAGTACGTCGGCGCACCAGGCCGCGCGTGCGGCATTGTGGGGGCGCACGAACCACACGTCGTCATGCGTGCCTAACGAGGCCCAGTCCTGCGGGGCCAGCGTGCGCCGGGCATCGACGTACGCCACGCCCCCGCCCGCCCGTACCGTCTGTTCGGCGAGCAACCGCACGAGCGTCGTCTTGCCACTCCCGCGTGCGCCGACGATTTCCGTGAGCCGGCCGCGAGGGATCCCGCCGCCCGCCAGGGCGGCATCGAGCGCGCGCACGCCGGTCGGCAGCCCCGTCCCGCTTTCGGGACTGGGGCCGTCGACGATCTCGGCGAGTTGCTGCTTGAGGAGGGCGAGGGACATGGTGGTGATGGTGGTGATGTGGCGATGTCGCGATGTAGCGATGTAGCGATGTAGCGATGTAGCGATGTAGCGATGGGGCGATGTAGCGATGGGGCGATCAGGGCCCGTGGAGTGACATCTACGAATGCGATGGATCCGACATCGCGACATCGCGACATCGCCGCTCTAAAGGCCCAGCTCCGTCTGCCAGTCCATGGCCTCGATCCTCGCCTCCGCCTCATCCTCCGTGTATCGCCCGAACCGGATCCCGGCCTTTGCGCACGCCTTCTCGAAAAATTTCCTGAGACCGCTGCGATACGCGTCACCCAGCTCATGATGCGCGGTGTACGACGCTTCGTAGCGCGCGGTGAGATGCGGAAACTCCTCCGCGATCATGGGCAGGTAGCGCTGCTTCGCCTCGGCGCGCAGGCGCAGCGCGCAGGCGCTGAGGTGCGAGGCGCCCGCCGCAGCCACGCGGGTCACGAGTGCCGCGATGTCGTCAGGCCGGTCCGTGATTCCCGGGAGCACCGGCATCACGTTGACGCCGACATCGATCCCCGCTTCGCTCAATCGCGCGATCGCGCGCAGGCGGGATTCCGGCGTGGGCGCGCGCGGCTCGAGCTTCCGCGCCAGGTCGCGATCGAGCGTGATCAGCGAGACATGCACGTGGACCGTCGAGCGCTGCGACATCCGCGCGAGGATGTCGATGTCGCGCGTGATGAGCGGGCTCTTGGTGATGATGCCGACGTGCAGCGCCTTGTACGAGGCGAGCACCTCGAGGATGCCGCGCGTGATGCGGTAGCGACGCTCCGCGGGTTGATACGGATCAGTCGCCGTGCCGATGGTGATCGGTTCACCGGCGAACGGGCCGCTCGGTTTCCGCGCGCGGGCGCCACGGCGCATCGTGCGCGCCATGACGTCGGCCGCGTTTTCCTTCACGAAGATGCGCCGCTCGAACGCGAGCCAGGGCGGGAGTCCGGACGGGTCGCCGCCGGCGATGCGGTCCATCGCATACCGGTGCGCGTAGCGCGCGTAGCAATACGCGCAGCCGAACGCACAGCCGACGTACGGATTGATGGACCAGAAATCCATCCCCGTCGTCTCGGGGCTGTTGAGGATGGTGGTCGCGGTGCGGCCGATGTAGCGGATGTCCTTCTGCTCGCCGATGATGGGCAGGAGGCGCTTTCGCTCGACCATTTCCGGGAACATTGCCGTTTGTTGCATCTGTCTCTCGCGGGTTTTCGGCGGGGGGAGAGAGATACCGAAGAAAAACCGAAGATGCAAGAGATGCGAACGGCGTGCAGTGTTATGGCATGAGCTAAGCTATTGGTTTATAAGGAGCTACATGACGGCGAGAGTACCGACGCCGTTCACTGCGTGGACTCAGCCTTCGCAACTCGGCCTTCCGTGGACTTCCGGTGAAGGTGCGCCGTGTCCTGGGAAAGCATCCTGCCAGGGGTTCAGGTGGAATGATGGACTGGTTAGCGAAGAACCGGACGCAGCAAGGATACTCGCGGGAATTTATAACTTGACAAATAGTGAATAAATGTATATTTATAAATAGCAAATACGCCATAATGGGCATTCCCTGAATCGACGGAGTCCAATGCCAAAGACCGCCATCAAAGCCGATTTCCAAGCCCTGAAACGACGTCAAATGGACGACCGGATCAGCCGGATTGCCCACATAGATCTTCAGGCGCCGCGCGGT
Organism: Gemmatimonadaceae bacterium; assembly: GCA_046597595.1. GTDB lineage: Bacteria > Gemmatimonadota > Gemmatimonadetes > Gemmatimonadales > Gemmatimonadaceae > JBKJKH01. The sequence continues at coordinate 477 of JBKJKH010000449.1, read as the reverse complement.
GGCTGGATCCGAACCGTCCGTACCGCCCTCGGAATGTCCAACCAACAGCTCGCCCATCGGTTGGGGCAGTCGCGCCAGGCCGTTGCACAGTTCGAGCGCAACGAGGCGCGAGGCGCCATCACGCTGGCGAAACTCCGCGAGGTGGCCGACGCAATGGACTGCGACGTCGTGCTGGCACTTCGGCCGCGCGCGGGGTCCGTTGAGGAAACCGTGCGCCTGCAAGCGGTTCGGAAGGCGGAGCGCCTGCACGACAGCGTGGTGCATACCATGGCGCTGGAAGGCCAGTCCGCGGGCGTGCCGCGCGCACCGACCGCACACGTCGACATCGAATGGTGGGTGCGCGAAAATGCCAGACGGCTGTGGGACGAATGAAGACGCCTTCTGCGGATCTGTTCAATGTTCCTGGCCAGACTCCGATGAGCGATGAGGAACTCGATGCGTTGATGCCCGGTCACATCGACACTCGGGAAGAACTCA
>JBKJKH010000249.1:0-6035 GCA_046597595.1 Gemmatimonadaceae bacterium | reverse complement strand
CATGGTGTACGCGATGGGCGTGCTGGCGGGTCGCGCCCTCTCGTTCCTGCTCCTTCCGCTGTACACGCGCTATCTCTCGCCCGCGGATTACGGTGTCATCCAGCTGGTCGAGCTGGTATTTGATGTTCTGACCCTCATCGCGGGCGCACGACTCGCAACGGGCCTCTACCACTTCTATTTCAAGGCGAACGGACCGGACGAGCGACATGAGCTGCTGTCTACGGCCACGATTGCTGTGGCCACCGGTTACATCGTCGTTGGGGCTATGGCGTTCGCGTTTGCCCCGTACCTGTCGCACGTCGTCTTCTCCAGCGACGCTTACACCACCGTTATCCGCATCGCGGCGATCAGCTTCCCGCTTCAGGGACTGATCATTGTCCCGAGCCTGATGCTCCGCGCACAGGAGCGCCCGCTGTACTACGTCGCCCTGACGACGGGAAAGCTGTTCGGCCAGGCCGCATTGAACGTCCTCTTCCTGGTTGTATTCGACCTCGGCGTGCTGAGCATGTTCCTCAGCACGTTGATCACCAGCGCCATTCTCGCGGCGTGGCTGCTGTACGAGCAGGTGCGCCAGACCGGCATGCGGTTCTCGACGCCGGTCTTTCGCACTCTCGCTCGGTATGGACTGCCACTGATCCTCACGCAGGTGGCCACGATCTTCACCACGTTCGGCGACCGGTTCTTCCTGCAGCGCGCGGCTGACCAGTCCGTCGCTGGTGTCTCAACGGCCGGCGAAACCGCGGTCGGCCTGTATGCGCTGGCCTACCAGTTCGGGTTTCTCCTCCTGAGTGTTGGCGTCGAGCCGTTCAACTCCGTCTGGTCGCCGATCCGGTTCGACATCGCGAAGGGTCCGGACCGGCACGAGGTCTTCTCGCGCGTATTCATCCTGTCGAATGTCTTCGTCATCACGCTGGCAATGGGCATCGCGCTGTTTGTCCGGGACGTGATCGCCCTGCTCGCCACGCCGGCGTATCACTCGGCGGCGGACATCGTCCCCATCGTGCTCCTCGCGTACGTGTTCCAGGCGTGGACGGGTACGCAGGACACGGGCATCATGATCACCGAGCGCACGCACTGGAATACCATCGCCAACTGGGCGGCGGCACTCATCGCGCTCGTGGGCTACGTGCTGCTGATCCCGCCATACCTCGGCGCAGGGGCGGCATGGACGACCGTCGCGGCGCTCGCGGCACGGCACGTGATCATCTACAACGCATCGCAGCGCCTCTGGCCCATCCACTGGCAATGGGGCCCCGTGCTTCGGCTTCTTGGCCTCGCCGTGACGCTGGTAGTCGTGCACGAGCTCATACCGGCGCCGAGCCGCATTATCTCGATCCTGATCGGCGTTGCACTGTTCATCACCTATCTGGCCGGCGTGTGGACGCTGAACATCCTGCCTGCCGAGGCGCGCGCCCAGGCGCGTGGATTCGTCCGTGCCCCGCGCGCTGCGTTCCTGGCTGCGATCAACGGTCCCAGATCACCCTCGCGCAAGACATGACGATGCTTCCGCGCTCCTCCTCGCCGCTCATCGAAAGCCTGCGCAACGTCGCACGCCAGGTGGTGACACCGCTGATCGATCCACGAAGGCGCATCGCGCTCGTCGACTTCCCCAACCACAGCAACGTCGGTGATAGCGCGATCTGGTCGGGCGAGCTCGCGCTGCTGCGCGAGCTGGGTGTCGAACGTCTCGCCTATGTCTGCGACGGCTCGACGTACAATCGCAAGGCGATGCTCAAGGCGATCGGGCCGGAGGGCCTGGTGCTGCTGCACGGAGGCGGGAACCTCGGCGACCTCTGGCCGTGGCATCAGAAGTTGCGTGAGGTCACCATCCGGGACTTTCCGGATCACGACATCGTCCAGCTACCTCAAACGATTCACTTCGAGAATCCCGCCGCCCTGGCACGGGCACGCGACGTGTTCGTCGGTCATGCCCGATTCACGCTCCTCGCGCGCGCGACCACCAGTCTCGAGGTCGTGGAGCGCGATTTCCCAGGCGTGGCAGCCCGGCTGGCCCCGGACAGCGCATTTTTCATCACCGTTCCGGAGCTGGGCGTCGTGCCCGACGTGGACATCATGTGGCTGGCGCGAACGGATCGTGAGACCGTCGGTCGGCCGACCGTGTCCGCGGGTGATGTCGTGCGAGTCGACTGGCTGGATGAGAACAACTCGCCGATCCAACTCGCCAACGCGGCGCTCCGGTTTCCAACGCACTACGCGCCGCGCTCGTTGCGTGCGGTCCTCTCGAAGTTCTGGACGCCGACGTTCTGTGAGGCGCTGGCGTGGGAACGCGTGGTGCGAGGGATGAAGCTGCTGCGGCGCGGCCATGTGGTCATCACCGACCGCCTGCACGGCCATATTCTCTGTGAGATGCTCGGGATCCCGCACGTCATGCTCGCGACCAAGTATTTGAAGATCCGCGGGTTCTGGGGCACGTGGACCGCTACGTCCACCCTCGCGCACTGGGCAGACTCGGAAGATGCCGCGGTCCAGAAGGCGCGTGAGCTGGTGCGCGAGGTGAAGGCAGGGCGCAGGGGGTGAAGGCGCTGACGGTCAGGCGCGCGTTCAAGGCGCTCCTCGAGAAATCGATCGCGCGCTCGCCGCTGCCCGCGCTGCGCCGGCGAGCGCATCGCGGGGACGCACTGATCCTCGCGTACCACAACGTGGTGCCTGACGACTTGCCCCGCGAGGGTGATCGATCACTGCACCTGCGGCGAACCGATTTCTCCCGGCAACTCGATCACCTGACGGCGCATTATGACGTCATGCCGCTGGCTGACCTCCTCGGCGATAGTGGGCGGCGGCGGGCGGCTGTGGCCATCACCTTCGATGACGCATACTGCGGCGCGGTGACCCTCGGGATTCAGGAACTCGCCACGCGTTCACTCCCGGCAACGATTTTCGTCGCTCCCGGGCTGCTGGGCGACCAATCCCTGTGGTGGGATGAGATCGGTAGCGCGCTGCCAGGCGGGCTGCCGGATTCCCTGCGGACGGACGCACTCGAGAAGGCGCGTGGCGACTCGGCCGCAGTGCGGCTCCTCGCGGCCTCCCGCCAGCTGACGCTCCGGCCGTCTTCGCCGGAAATGCGGACCGCGACGGAGGATGAAGTGCACACCGCGTGTCGGTACGCGGGACTGTCCCTGGCAGTGCACAGCTGGACTCATTCGAACCTTTCCAGGTTGACTCCGGCTGAGCTCGACGGTGAAACGGGCCCATCACTGGAGTGGTTGAGAGCACGGTTCCCAAGCGTACTTCCTTACTTTTCCTTTCCGTACGGACTGCATTCGAGGGATGCGCGAGACGCAGTGGATCAGGCCGGGATGGAGTTTGGCTTCGGCATCACGGGAGGCTGGTTCCGGGGGCGCCCCGATGGGCGCTTCGTCGTCCCTCGGATGAATATTCCTGCCGGGATCTCCGCCGAAGGCTTTGCGCTGCGGGTCGCCGGCGTTCTCTAGGGGAATTGCGCTTCTCCGGTGTGAAAAAAGGGATTGCCGGGATCCCCGCTTGGTCGTCTTACTCGATGGAGGGTCACCTCCGCAGTCGTCTTTTCGCCTCCGTGAATGCAACTCGCCGCGCTCAATTCAGTCCTCGAGTCCGAAATCGCAGCCTCGGCCCGCCCGGCCCACCAGGCCCGCCAGGCCCTTCCTGCGGAAGCGATCGGTCGCCTCGCCTGGCGGTGGGATCCGGTCAAGATCGGGCTGTTCGTGCTGACCGTCATCGCCGTCAGCCGCATCCATCAGCACTGGACTGTCATCGGCAAGATGCGGCCGGCGCTGCTCATGGTTGCGCTGCTCGCGTTCTATACGTTGGCAAACCCGCGGTCCGTCAACGCGGATAACATGGTGAAGTACTGGCCATCAAAACTCATTATCGGCATGTGCGTGCTCGCGTACCTCTCGATTCCCTTCGGAATTTCGATGGGTAATTCTGGAATCTTCGTGCTCGATACGTATTCGAAGACGATTGTGTACGCGCTTCTGCTGCTCGTGTCGGTACGGGTCGTGGGCGACATGTACTTTCACGCATGGGCGTACACGATCGGGGCAGGTCTTCTCTGCTACCTCTCGCTGTTCGTCTTCGGTCTGCAGAAGTACGACGGCTACGCGCGGCTCAGTCACATGTACACCTACGACGCGAACGACAGCGGGCTTGTCGTGCTCCTGGGATTGCCGCTTGCGCTGCTGCTGATTCAGACCGCCAAGCCTCTGGGCAAGCTTGTGAGCTTCGCTGTGGTAGTGATGATATGTGCCACCATAGCGCGCACGGGATCACGCGGGGCGTTTGTCGGCCTCCTGGCGGTTGCGCTGGCCTTTCTCTTCATCGTGCGCTCCACATCGATCATCCGGAAGATCGTGTTCGTCACGGTGGGCGTCGTCGGGCTCGGTGCCTGGGCGCCCGAAGGGTATTTCAAGCAGATGGAAACGATTTTGAAGCCCGAGGATGACTACAACCTTGCCTCAAAGGAAGGTCGGAAGGCGGTCGCGAAGCGCGGACTGGGCTACATGCTCGCATATCCGGTTTTCGGGTTGGGCATCAACAACTTCGCAAAGGCGGAGTGCACGCTGTCGGAGAAGGCAAAGAAATACGTCAGTGGAAACCCGATGCGGTGCACCCCTCCCCACAACACCTATGTGCAGGCTGGCGCCGAACTCGGCGTCGGCGGGTTGCTGGCGATGGTTGCACTCATCTGGGGCGGCATGGTGTCCATGATCCGGCTGTCGTTGCGCGTACCAAAATCCTGGTCGGCAGGATCGCGGCAGCAGCGATTCGTGGCCATGGCTCCGCAGTACATCGCCGTCAGCGCCGTCGGCTTCGGTGTGAGCTGTTTCTTCCTCTCCTTCGCCTGGATGGACGTCACGTATTTTCTTGCCGCGATGTATGTCGGCGCGCACGCGATGGTCGATGATGCGCTGGCGAAGGACGCAGCGTCGCGCCGGAGCCCGTCGATTCCCGCCGCACCCGCCCCGTACCGCGCCGGTGGGTCCGCCAGCGTGTCAGGCAACGGGGCGCTATTGCGCCCACGTCGCGCACCAATCCTTGCGCCCTCCCGCTGACCAGCCTGTGATGTCGACGAGCGTTACCGAAATTCCGTCGAGCCCGCCCGCTACTGATGCAGTGAATCCGCGCGCCGCTGCACGGCGCGCGACGATCGCCCTGCTCATCGAATCCGATGGTCCCGGTGGTGCCGAGATCATGCTCATGCAGACTGCGGAAGAGTTACGCCGCCGCGGTCACCGCGTGATTACCGTCGGGCCTCACAAGGGGTGCGGATGGCTGCGTGCGCAGTTGGAACTGCGAGGCTTCACGTATGAGACCTTCGAACTCCGGCGCACGCTGGACTGGCGATGCGTACAGGGACTGGTGGCGCTTGTTCGCCGGCATGACATCGAGGTGCTGCACTCGCATGAGTTCACGATGGCGGTGTACTGCGGCGCGGCGGCGGCACTCACCGGCACGCGCCATGTGACCACGATGCATGGATCCAGCAGGATGCTGGTGAAGTGGACGCGTCGGATGGCCTTGCGGCTCGTGTTCGCCGGCGCCCGGGTCGTCGGCGTATCCGCAGACACGAGCAGGCATCTCGAGAAGACGCTGCGCCTCCGCGCGGGGGCCGTCACATCGATCGGCAACGGCATCCGGCCAACGCCGGGTGATCGCGAACCCGTTCGGGAGGAGCTCGGGCTGCGTGACGATGACCTGCTCATCGTGGCTGTGGGCAATCTCGTCCCCCGCAAGGGACACATACACCTGCTGCGTGCCCTCGCAACGCTCGACCGCGCCGGCATCGGGTCACGTTGGCATGTGGCGATCGCCGGCCGCGGCACCGAGCGTGACGCACTCCTCGCGTTCGGCAGGGACGCGGGCTTTGCAGATCGGCTGCACCTGCTTGGGCATCGCGATGACGTCGCCAATATTCTCGCCGCGTCCGACATCTACGTCATGCCTTCGCTCTGGGAGGGCCTTCCGGTCGCCTTGCTGGAAGCGATGTTCGCGGGGAAGCCCATCGTGGCATCGGGCGTTTCCGGCATACCCGAAGC
>JBKJKH010000076.1:0-8436 GCA_046597595.1 Gemmatimonadaceae bacterium | reverse complement strand
CTCCGGCGAGATCGACGGCGAGCCGGTGCACGCGAGTAAGTATTGGCTCACCGACGTGCTGCGCACGGAGCTCGGCTTCACCGGCGTAGTGGTGACGGATTGGGAGGACATCATCTTTCTCCACACGCGACACCGTGTCGCGCCGTCGCTCAAGGACGCGGTGCGGATCGCGATCGAGGCGGGCATCGACATGAGCATGACGCCACTCGACTACAACTTCACCGACGACCTTGTCGCTCTCGTGAAGGAGGGCACGATCCCGATGGCGCGGATCGACCAGTCCGTGCGCCGGATTCTTGCGCTGAAGCTTGAACTCGGTCTCCTCGATGCACCGTTCCCCGACCCCACGCTCGCCACGAACGTTGGGACTGGACTCGGGCGCACGATCGCGCGGCAGGCAGCGCGAGAATCGATCACGCTCCTGAAGAATACCGGCGACGTCCTGCCTGTTCGTGGTGGAACACGCGTGCTCATTACCGGCCCCGCCGCAAACTCTGTCTCCGCACTGCACGGAGGCTGGAGCTACACGTGGCTGGGTCAGGACTCGTCGTACTATCCAAGGAACTCGCGCACGCTGCTCGATGCCGTGCGAGCACGCGTCCCGAAAGCCGTGCATGTCGCGGGCGCGCGCTTCAAGGAAACGACGGACCTCAACATCGCCGAGGCGGTGCGGGCGGCACAGGAATCGGATGTCGCGATTGTCGCGTTAGGCGAGGAGGGCTACGCGGAATGGGTGGGAGACATTCCTGAGCTCGCGTTGCCGGATGCACAGGTGCGGCTCGCGAAAGCTGTAATAGCGACGGGTACGCCGACGATCATCGTTTTGCTCGAGGGAAGGCCGCGAATCATCCGCAGCCTCGTGGATTCAGCGCGCGGGATCATCTTCGCGGGCTGGCCGGGGATGGAGGGCGCGGAGGCAATCGCTGAAGTGATTTTTGGTGAGGTGAATCCTTCCGGCCGGCTGCCATTCTCCTATCCGCGCGCGACGAATGCTTTGGTCACCTATGACAGGAAGGCGACAGAGACCTTGACGGGATGGGAGCGCGATTCGCTCGCGTTCGCGCCGGAGTTCGAGTTCGGTCACGGACTCTCGTACACGACGTATGCGTACTCGAATATCCGCGTCTCGCGACCGCTGATGACAGTGGCGGAAAAGCAGGTCGTACGCGTGACGGTGTCGAACACCGGAACACGCGCCGGTGAAGAAGCGGTGCTGCTCTTCACGCGGCAGCATTACGCGGCGTTGACGCCGGCCGTCCGGAAGCTCCGCGCGTTCGAGAAGGTCGCGCTTGCACCGGGGCAGTCACGCGAGTTGACCTTTAGTCTCGGTGCGGACGATCTGGGCTACGTTGGACGTGACGGAAAAATGGTTGTCTCGCCGGGGTCGTTCGACGTGATGATTGGGGGACAAAAGGCCACGTTCATTCTTCAGGGGATGTCTGCCCCCGTGGCGGCACAGCGCCCGTAGGAGTTCCGTCATCCGGCTCCACGTACCGCACCGACAACTCCCGATACCGGCACAACGCATTCGCCAACTTCATCTGCCGCGGCGTCCGGCACTCCGGCTCGAGCAACCTCGCATTCGCCACGATAATCGCCGCACATCGCGCCCGTGACGTCGCCACGTTCAGCCGGTTGAGACTGTACAGAAACTCCATACCGCGAGGAGCATCCTCCGGCCGCGATGTCGCCAGCGAGTAGATTACCACCGGCGCCTCCTGCCCCTGAAACTTGTCCACCGTCCCGACCCGCGCGCCGAGCCGTGCGACCCGCTCCGCCAGTCGCGACACCTGGGCGTTGTACGGCGCTACGACGAGAATGTCACTGCCGATCAACGCGCGACGTTTCCCGGCGCCATCCGTCCACGTCACTCCCGAACTCGTCAACCGCGCGATAAGCGACTCGACCGCGTCAATCTCCTCCGGGGACGAAGTACGATTGCCGTCGTGGTCCATCCTCACCATCCATAGCCCGTTTCCGTCGAGAGCGCCCGCGCTGTCCAGCCGCTGCAGCTCCAATCCATCCTTGGCGCCGAGCCTGGTCTCATAGAACATCTCCGACGTAAACGCCGTGATCGTCGGACACATCCGCCACGTCTCCGGGAGAAACACTCCGCGTCCGTTCGGCACCGTCTTGTGACCGCACAGCATATGTTCCAGCGCCGAGACGCTGACGCCGTCAGGATGACTACCCTTGCGCGGCTGCTCGAGTTGCTGCGGGTCGCCGAGCAGGACGATGCTTTTGGCGGAGGGCGACATCGCGATGGCGTTGGCCAGCGCCATCTGGCCCGCTTCGTCAACGAAGAGCACATCGACGGAGTTTGCGAGATCCGCGCGCGCCCACAGCCAGGACGTGCCGCCCACGACCCGCGCCTCACCGTCCGCGAGCACGCGCACCGCGTCGGCGTTCCCCTCGAGGCGCACAATGACGCCGCTCTCGACGAAGTCATCCTCGGCCACCTTGTGCGCGATCCCGATGCGCTGCCCATTCCGTATCGCCGCCTCGACTACACAATCCAGGAGATTGCGGATCACCTTATGGCTCGTCGCCGCGACTCCCACCTTCTTGCCCGCGGCCACCAGCGCGCAGATCATCTCCGCGCCGCAGTACGTCTTGCCCGCGCCCGGCGGACCTTGCACGGACAGCACGCTGTGGTCGAGCGAAAGCACGACGCGCCGCAACTCGGTCACGATGTCTTTGTCCGGCATGACTCCGGTGAACGTGCCCGACGAGAGCATCGGTGCGAGCGTCAGCAGCAGCGCACGCCCCGCCTGATCCGCGCCACTCCCGCCAATCGCGATGCCTCCGTCGGCCAGCACGCGCTCCGCGATGGCGACGAGAGAAGCCTCCTGCGCGGTCGTCGGGATGAACGTGTGGGCAAAGACCGATGTTGGATGCAGGTCGATGACCGCCTTCGGCTTCAGGACGTCGACCGTCCGCGCCGTGCGGTCCACCTTCACAATGTCACCAAAGTTGCGGACTTCCCGAAGCTGCAGGCTGCCACGCTCGCACTCCATTTCCTGCAGCGGGTAGTGGTAGCGGTCCACAACCTTGCCGGTCGGCTTCCCGTTCTTGTTCAGCACCACTTCCACGCGCTTCACGAACGCGAGCCCCGCGATCGCCTGCGGTTCGTCGTACAGATCCTCCTCCGGCATCTCGCGCAGCCGGTAGTACTCCCACCAGACGGACTTCGCTTCGCGGTGGTGATAGTCGAGGAGATACGCGAGCAACCACCGCGCCTGCTGCTCATCGCCGCGCTCATCGCGCATGTCCGAAACGCCGGCGAGTAGCTTGGCGCGGAGCGCGCGCACGAGCAGTTCACGTGCCTTCGGCTCTGCTATCGTCTCTTCGGGCAGCGCCGGTCGCGGAATCTCCCAACCATCGGCGATATGATCGGCCCGCACGCGCTCGAGCCAGTCGCGCAGCCGGAGTGTCGAGACGCAATCATCCTCGTTATACCCACGAACTGCCTCGAGCACCTCGGCAGGCACCGTGTGCGGCGAGTTCGTCTCCAGCGCCTGCTCCATGACGCGCAGGCAACGGCCCGCCTCGTACAGTCGCACCGTCCGCCTGAACGCGTAGAGCGGCTCGAGGTTCTTGATCGAATACCGCTCCGTTCCGACACGCACGCCCTGGCGGATCACTCCGTAGAGATCGACGAACTTTCCGCCGCGCAGGAGGTTGTCCAGCTCGTGCTCGCGCGTGATGTACCGCCCCATCAGGCGCTTGAACGCAGATGGCTCGTAGGGCGCGTAGTGATAAATGTGCATGCCCGGGTGCACCTTCCACGCAGACGTGATCAGGTCCATCACCTGCTCGAACGCCGCGCGCTCCGCACGCTCGTCGAATCCCCAGAAGGCCTGGTAGTTCGGTTGCCCGCCGTCGAGCGTGACGAGGCCGAACAGATATTCCCTTCCGCCTTCCGCAGCGAACGGGTCGCCCTCGAGGTCGAGGAACATGTCACCCTCCGACGGCTCAGGCAGCCGGCACAGTCCTTCGTCCTTCTGCTCGACGATGTCGCGCAGCTCGAACAGCGGAACGTCCAGGTTTCGTGAATGGAACTGAAGGCGCGCTTGTTCGCGCACACGTACGTACGTCTCAACCGACCCGCGCGACGGCTTGAACTCGAGGGGGAGGGCGAGTTCTGCGAGCTGTTCCAGCCTGCTGATGCCGCGCGATTCCAGCTCTCGCCGTTGCACACGCGATATTCCCGCCACGAGCGACAGGTGGTCATCGTCGCGCCGCCGCTGCTTGCAGCGGAGTGCCCACTGGCAGATGTCGCAGTGCGCAACCGGCTCGGGATAGTAGGTCGCTGCCACCTCGTCGTGATCCAGCTCGACGGTGCCCAGCATCTGCGACTTGACCAGGCGGAAGTAGGCGGCGAAGTCGTTCAGTCGGTACTCGTGCTGCGCGTACGGCGTGATGACGTGAAAGCACTCGGGTGCTATGCCCTGCGCGAGCGCCAGCATCTCGGAGTAGAGGCCGAGCTGGAGGATCGTACCAGCCTTCGTCTCGCGCGCGAGCTTCGTATCCGCGACTTCGTACGACCAGGCGCCAAGATTGCTCGGCGTCTCGACACGTCGCAGGATGTCCGGTTTCCCGAACCAGCGCCCGTCGCGCAACGCGCCCTGGACAATCACTCGCTCGCCAGCCCGCATCACCTTGAGGGTCTCGGCGACGTGGCCGTCCCGATCCTTGTCGTATTGCGTCAGGTCGATCGGCGTGATGCCGGAAGCGACGAGCGACGCTACGTACAGCCGTTCGTGCTCGAGTCCCCTCGCGAAAAGCATCTCCAGCAGCGGATCGGTGGTCTTCGGGGCACGATCGTGGTTCCCGTGCGCGACCGCCATGTCCAGCGCCGTCCGGTGGCGACAGCCGAGGAAGTTGGAGAGGTCGGTGGCTGAGAGTTCGAGCGTCGCATCACGCTTCCGCATGGGTGTCCGGCTTCGGGGGCGTGAAGGAGAGGGGGCGGAATCATCCCGGCGCGAGCGAACGCGCGCAAGGGGCGATTCGTGCAGCTTCGCTATATGAGGGGCTTGTCTGACATTCGCCCCTGGCGATGGCGGCTGCGCTCCGAGGAAAGACGGGAACTCGAATACGTGGAATGAACGAAAGAGAAATGAGCGGATACCTCGCCAGTGTCGGAGCCGCACGCTATACTCGGCGCTCGATGCCCCGCACACCCAAGATCCAGCGCTGGACCGACTTGCTCGCTGCCCTGCTCAGGCGGCGATTCGCCACCGAGTTCCTCGAACTCGCTCGCGACGTTCCCGCGTACGCCGACGCGACACAGAACGACGAAGCGCGCATGCGCATGTTCGAGCGCGACAAGGATGAACTGCGCGCCTTTGGCGTTCCTATCGAGAGCGTCGTCATGGACGACGGCGAGACCCACGGCTATCGCCTCGCCGCCGCGGACTTCTACCTGCCATACCTGGCCTTCGCCACGGACACGGGCGTCGAGAAACCGGAAAAGGTCGACAAATACGGCTATCGCTCCATACAGACGCTCACCTTCGAACCAGACGAGCTCTCCGCCCTCGCTGACGCCGCCACACGCCTCCGCGCGCTCGGCGACTCAGCCCTCGCGGCCGACATTGACTCCGCCGTGCGCAAACTCGCGTTCGACCTTCCTCTGGACGTTGGCGTGCCGACCGACGGCATCGCAATCGCGAAGCCACGTGCGTCGGTCGATCACGAAGTCTTCGAGCAACTCGGAGAGGCATTGCTCCGTCGCAAGCGGGTAACGTTCGAGTATCACGCGATGTCGTCCGACGAGACCGGCGGACGCAGCGTCGAGCCGTATGGCCTCTACTTTCTCGACTCACACTGGTACCTCGCTGGTCGCGACATCGATCGCGACGCGATCCGCAACTTCCGCGCGAGCCGCATCGCCGATGTCGAGGTCAACGCGGCCAGGTCGCAGAGCGCCGACTTCGCCGTACCGCCGGAGTTCGACTTGCGCGTGCATGCACGGGCGCGGCACGCCTGGGAGCTGGGTGACGAGGATGCAATGGCGGGAACGATCGAGTTTACACGCACAAGTGGCGCTGCCGTGGCTGCGATGTCACTCGGGGAGCCGGTTGATGGACACGAAAGACGGCGGCGATTCAACGTGCGGCGGACCGACGTGTTCTGCCGGTGGGTGCTCGCGTTCGCCGGGGATGCGTTGATCGTCGAGCCGGCATCGCTGCGCGCGGCATACGGAGAGCTGGTACGCGAGACGGCAGCGATCTACTCATGAATAAGAGCAGGTGCTCCGCTCGGCTCAGGATGACACAGGGAGTATGACAGCCAATGCTGCGGCGCAACTGCGCCGGCTGCTCAATCTCATTCCGCACCTCGCGGACGGCGAGACGCATTCTGTCGCGGATGTCGCACGCCTGACCGATGTCGACGCAGAAACTGTATTCAATGATCTCAAGTCGCTTGCCGGGCGGTTCGATGATCCAGGCGGATTCGTCGAAGGCGTGCAGATCTTCCTTGAAGCGGAGCGCCTGTCGCTGCGATCCGACCACTTCAATCGCCCGATGCGGCTCACGGCGCCAGAGCTCTGCGCGCTCGAGCTCGGGCTTGCGATGCTGCGCGCCGAGCGGCCAAGAGGAGAACACGATGCGATTGATCGCGCCCGCGCTCGGCTACGCCAGACGCTGGTGGGTCTCTCCGGGGAACGAGACCTGCCAGAGTCGCGACACGCGTCCATCTCTGCCTTGGGCGGCGAGCAACTGGCGACGCTGCGTGAAGCGTATCGCACCGGAAGAAAGGTGCGACTGCGGTATCGGAAAGGCGGGTCCACCGATGTCTCCGAGCGCGTGACGTGCCCATTTGCAATCGTGGCTGCCAGCGGCGCGTGGTATGTCGTCGCGCACTGCGAGGCGAGCGATGCTGTCCGCATCTTCCGTCTCGATCGGATCGAGAGTGCGGAACTGCTCAGTGAGCGCTATCGCATCCCTGATGGCTTTTCAGTGAGCGAGGTCCTCGCAACCGGTCGCATGTGGATGGGCGCTGGCGCGGCGCAGCTGCGCGTCCGGTATTCGCCACGGATCGCGCGCTGGATTGCCGAGCGGGAAGGGAAGTCGCTCGATGCCGACGGATCACTCACGATGGAGCATCCGATGGGGGACGCTGAGTGGGCCGTTCGTCATGTGCTGCAGTATGGAGCGGAAGCCGAAGTGCTCGGGCCAGAAACAGTGAGAGTGGAGCTTGCGTCACGGCTCGCAGCTCTCGGGGCATGACAACACTCCAATGACAGTACGCAGCGGAATTCATCTGGTCGCCGTGTGGAATCCTTCCTACGCGAACAACGCGATGGAGGAGCACCTCGCAGTCCTCATTGAGCACGCCGAGCGCAGCAGCGACGACGATACGTACGTCTGGTGGGGAAAGGTTCGTTCGCCGAATCGCCAGCAACCGCAGAAGCACCTCGACGAAATGCGTGCGCTCGACACCTCGCTCGAATCGCGAGGCGAAGACGGACTCCAGCTCTACCTCACCGATTATCGCTCTCTGTGGGTCGCCGATGTCTTCGGGATCCACGAGGGCGACCTGCCTGCCGAGGAGGCCGCGCACGTCCCCGGCTACTACAAGGAAACGGGGCTTAACTGCGACTTCTGGTTCCAGATCGCCGACGCTCGCCGACTCGTCTCCGACGATCTCCTCGGGGTCATCGAAGCACTCAAGCTATTGCGCAACGTGCACTACAATGACCGACCGGTATCACTCTACGGTGGCATGGTCGACCTGCCGCTCTTCGTTACACGCCCCGACGGACGTCGCTTCTTCGACGTGGATGAGCGTGGTCAGCTCACTGGTGGCCGTCTCTGGGCGCAGTTCGACGCGCAGGAGGGCAGTGGTACGGCTGCAATGGAACGCGAACTGCGCGAGAACATGCTTGGTGAGGTTGCGTGGTCAGTGCTCGAATCGACGGCACGCACCTTCATTGCCACCGGTGAGCGATTGTATCGCGACCATCGAAGCGATCCGGCCTTCGATTTCGCGCCGGTACTGAACAGCTTCTCGAAGGCGCTCGAAGTGCAGGTAAACGCGGTCCTGCGGCGAGCGCTACCGAAGATTCCGCACGCAGCGCGGCTTGCCAAGCTCGAATCGCATACGGTCGACCTGTCCACGCATCGGTCCCTCTCACTCGGCGAACTCGCCCGCGCTATCGGAGGCGAGCGCGAGCTCAACCACGCGCTGAGCAAGGTGCTTGAGAACGGTGCGTGGTTCACGGGCAGCTTGCCCTCCATTCTCGACGAGTTGCGCGAGGTGCGGAATCCAGGTACGCACTCTTTGCGCATCGACGGTCGCACGGCGGGGCGGTGGCGGGATCGCCTGCTGGGTGTTGGGGCGATGGGGATTTTCGTGGAGTTGGGGCGTACGACGTAAGGGAACAGGGAACAGGGAACAGGGAACAGGGAACAGGGAACAGGGAACAGG
>JBKJKH010000021.1:0-10998 GCA_046597595.1 Gemmatimonadaceae bacterium | reverse complement strand
GCACGTTTCCGCTCGGTTGGGGCGGCTCCCGCCTCACGCAGGGCGGATCGCCAGTCAGCCGCAGGTGCAGATCCCTCGCTGCGCTCGGGATGACTACGAGGTGCAGATCTCTCGCTGCGCTCGGGATGACTACGAGGTGCAGATCTCTCGTTGCGCTCGGGATGACTAGTTCCCTTCACGCCGAGGATCGTCATGACCTCCTCGACCGACATGCCGTCCAGCACCAGTTCCGACTCGCCCATTTCACGGCGCTGCTCGAGGTAGCGCCGCAGGAGCGCCCTAGCGTGCATCGAGCAGCCGCTCCACGCGGTCCAGGATCGCATCAGCGACGTCGGACTTCGACATGAGCGGCAACGCCTCGGCGGTACCGGTGGCGTCGAGCAGCGTCACCTTGTTTGTCTCGTGGCCGAAACCGGCTCCCTCCTCCGTCGCGCTGTTGGCGACGACGAGGTCGAGTCCCTTTGCCGCAAGCTTCCCCCTGGCCGATGCGATGAGGTCATGCGTCTCGAGGGCGAAGCCGACGATGACGCTGCCCGGTTTGCGGTGGGCGCGCGTTTCCTTGAGGATGTCTACGGTCGGCGTCAGTGCGATGGAGTCGGGCCTGGACGATTTCTTGATCTTCGCGTCCGCAGGATCGGCGGCGCGGAAGTCAGCGGGCGCCGCGGCCATCACGAGCGCGTCTGCAGCAGGAAGTGATTCCGCGACGGCGCGCGCCATCTCCTCCGTCGTCTCCACGGCAATGACCCTGGCACCAGTGGGCACGGGCACGTCGAGCGGGCCGGCGATGAGCGTGACGTCTGCGCCGCGCCGCCATGCGGCGGCTGCGATCGCAACGCCCATGCGCCCACTGCTGCGGTTGGAGACGAAGCGTACAGGGTCCACGGGTTCGCGCGTCGGTCCCGCGGTGACCAGCACGCTGCGCCCCGCCAGTGGACCTTTGCCCTCGAGCAGGCGCCCGACGTGTGCGAGCAGCGTTTCAGGCTCCGGCATGCGGCCGGGCCCACTCCCTTCACCGACGGCGAGCGCACCTTCATCGGGATTGACGATGCGATAGCCGAGCGAGCGGAGATGCTCGACGTTGCGCTGCACCTGCGAGTGGGCCCACATGCGGTCGTTCATCGCGGGCGCAATGAGCACGGGCGCAACAGTCGCGAGGAGACACGCGGCCAGCAGGTCATCGGCGTGGCCGCCGGCGGCACGTGCGAGGAAGTCAGCCGTGGCGGGTGCGACAACAACGGCCTGCGCATCACGCGCGAGCTTGATGTGATCGAGCGCATGGCCGGCGGCGATGAGCTCCGTGTGAACAGGACGCCCGGTCACCGCCTCGAAGGTCACCGCCCCGACGAACTCACGCGCGGACCGCGAGAGCACGACATCCACCTGCGCCCCCGCCTGCGTGAGCAACCGGGCCAGCCACACCGTCTTGTAACTCGCGATCCCCCCCGTGACGCCAAGGAGCACGCGGCGCTGGTCGAAGGGGCGCATGGTTCAACGCGACGTGCTGAACCCGGACGGCTGGAAAGCGGTGTTACTCGGACGACGGCGCTGCGACGGGACGCTTGCGCGGCACGACGTGATACTGGATGTCGCCGCGGGACAGCTCCTCGAGCGCGCGCGTGGTGAGCTTCTTCTCGCTGGTCGAGCCGAAGGAGCCACGCGGAAATTCATTGACGAACCGGGCGAACTTGGCAGCCACGAGAACGCCGAGGTACTTGTTCGCGGCGTGACGGGCGATTTCTACAGGCGTGAAAACGCGCATTGGAACGAGGGAACGAGAAAACGAAGGAAACTGCGAACCTACACTGCGTCGATCTCCTGCTGAAGCTGTTCAAGCAGGTCGCCGACCTGCTTGTCGAGCATTCGAACCCTGTCGTGCGCCACCATTTCTGCGTCGATGATCGAGGCGACCCGATCGATCGTGCGCTCGAGGTCGTCGTTGACGACCACGTAATGATAACGCGATACCGCGCTGAGTTCTGCCCGGGCCGTCCTGAGGCGCGTAAGGAGGGCATCCCGCCCCTCCGTCCCCCGCCCTTTCAACCGCTGCACCATCACGTCGACCGACGGTGGCAGCAGAAACACCAGTACCGTCTCGGGAAACGCCGTCGCGAACCGGGCCGCTCCCTGCACATCGATATCCATCAGGACATGCCTGCCGCCTTCCAGGACGCGCGTCACCTCGCTGCGCAGCGTCCCGTACATCTTGCCGTGCACCTCCGCATACTCGGCGAACTCGCCGATGGAACGCCGGCGCTCGAACTCGTCCTTCGCCAGGAAGTAGTAGTCGGTGCCGTCTTCTTCCCCTTCCCGCGGCTTCCGCGTCGTACACGACACAGAATAGCCAAGGTCTGCGCGCCGCTCGAGCAGCGCTCGAGCAACGGTCGTCTTGCCACCACCAGAGGGCGCAGACAACACCACGGGAAAGGACGCACTCACTCGAGATTCTCCACTTGTTCACGAATCCGTTCGAGTTCTTCCTTGACCATCACGACCTCGTGCAACATCCGCGCATCGTTCGCCTTGCTGCCGGTCGTGTTCGTTTCGCGCAGCATCTCCTGCAGCAGGAACCCCAGCCGCTTTCCCACTCCATCCGCTGCCGGCGTGCGCAGCGTTTCCCGAAATGCCGTGAGGTGGGAATTGAACCGGTCGATCTCCTCGTTCACGTCGAGCTTGTCGGCCAGCACCGCAATCTCCTGCGCCAGGCGCTGCTCGTCGAGCGCGATCCCTTCGGACAACTCCTTCACCGACATCTTCAACCGGTCGCGCTGGGCAATCAATCGTTCCGGCGCCCGCTCGGCGATTCGCGCCAGCGCCTCTTCAATTACGCCCAGCCGTTCGAGGAGCACCGTCGCCAAACGTGCGCCTTCCGCTTCCCGCATGGCCATCAGCGCCGTGGCTGCCTCATCGACTACCCGCACGAGCTCCGCGGCACTGCCAGTCGCTTCCTCGTCCTGATTGCGCGCCCCGACGACATCCGGCATGCGCAGCAACGTGGCGAGGTCTACGTCGCCCGCGAGCGCATAGCGTTCCTTGAGTGCCCGCAACTGAGCGACGTACGCGGCGAACCGTTGTTCGTCCACGATGCCGTTTCCGTTCTCCTCACGCGAAATGCGCGCGATGAGCGAAACATGCCCGCGGTTGATCCGCTGGCGAAGCGCTTCCCGAACCTCGCCCTCCCAGCGCGCGAACGCAGCGGGAAGCTTGAGGCTGGGATTGAAAAAGCGGTGGTTGACAGTGCGCACCTCGACTCCGACACGCAGGTCACCCACCGGGCCTTCCGCCGCTCCGAAGCCGGTCATGCTCCGTATCATCACCAGTCGTGTAAGTTACGGCAGCGGCGGCGCTTGGGCAAGGCGGAGATTACTGATTTTACTGAGAGCCTGAGGCGCTCAGTTGTCAGTACGAGAGTCCTCAGTCCTACGCTCCTGAGTCAGTCTATTGCTCAGTCAGCCTACTTCTTAGTTGTACCAGTCCCAGCGCACTCCGTACAGGTTCTGCCTGCGGACCGTGAAGTAGCCAGGCAGCTGCTCGTTGTACGAGCCAAACGGATTTCGCCACTGCCAGGTGACAACGGCACTCAGGATACGAATCTCGAGCAACGTCGAGAGCGCTCGCGACACGCCAGAGGACAGCACCGTGTCAGCGGTCGGGAAAAGAGCCCCGCTACGGTAGTCCTGGGCGACGGCGAACTTCAGCGCGAAGCTGCCGCTGGGAAACTTGCGAAGCCACCTGGTTCTGACGCCGAGTTCGGCACGACCATCGTACTGGGGCCGAAAGACGCCCGAGTCTGACCAGCGCGTCCCCCGGATGTCAGCATAAACGTCCTTCCAGACCCGTCCGCGGAGCGTGACAAACGTGGCCTGCGCGCGGGAGTCCACGCTGTCGACGAGCAGCGAATCGTAGATGCGCGGGGCGAGTAGGCGGGAGCTGTCACGTGTCGTCAGCCCGCCGCTCAGCCAGAGCGACCCCCGAAGCCTCACCCCCGCCTCGGCCAGAAGGTCGCGCGACGAAGGGCGGGTGCTTCCAGCCGACGCCGTCGCGCGACGCACCGAGCCGAGTACGCTGATTCGCGCGAGTGGCGTGGCACGCGCAGTAATGTCGAGACGGGTGAGCGAATCGAGTCCGTCCCGTTCCGCGAACGCGGACAGGGCAAGGATGGAGCGATCGAGCGAGGCGCGCACCGAGGTCGATGCGAAGGACTCGCCCGAATACACCCGCATGCGCTGCACAACGGAAACGCGGGCTGGACCAAGCATGGCGCCGCCTGTCGCGAGATATTGCATGCGCACGGCGCGTGGAGCTCGCGTGGAATCGTTGGGCGCGTCCACCTCCGCGTTGCCGTGTCCTGATGCGACGAACTGGGCCCACGTGCCTTCGTCCGGATCGCCATACGCGACACGCCCGTAGCCGAGCGTAGTGCGAGTCGCGCGCTTGGGGAGATTGTCGCCACGCCCCTCGAGGCGGAACGATTCGCCGCGCCGGCGTTGCTCGCGCACTCCGTAGCCGTCGATGCTCCAGCGCCGCCGCGCCCACGCGAGCCGGGAGACATACACCGACTGGTCACCGCCGCCACCAGCGCGATTGTCCACCGTGGAGAGCGCCTGCGCACCGAGCTGAAGCCCAAGACCGTTGCGATAGCGCTGGGCGAAGATGCCGCGGAACATCTCGGTTTGCCGATCGCCCGTGAAAATGTCGGTGCGGGTGCGCGGAGTCATGCTGCGCGTCCGCCAGGTGCGGAGATGTACGCGCACCTCACCCGCGACCTGCTCGACGGCCACTTCCTCGAGCGACCAGAGTGGGATCTGCGTGAGGTCGAGCGCCTCGGGGCGCACGGGATCCATCCGGTCGATCTCGATCCCATCCTGAAAGACGCGGAGACGCGTGAAGTCTCCCGCCACTCCAGCGATGTGGGGTGCGACGAGCCAGCCGGAGGTAAAGGTCGTCAGGGACGGGACGCGTGCGAGCAGGTCGTCGAGAGTCAGTGCACCACTCGCGAAGATCTCGGTCCGGTCCCACCGCATCGAGGGTCCGACCGCCGGCGAGGCGAATGCTTCCCCGCGCGCCGTCGGCGCACGCAGCGAATCGCTGCTCAGTGAGTCGAACGGTGTGCCTTTATGGACCGGTGCCGGCAGCGGCACAGCGGGCCGGATTGAGTCAGGCTTGGGGCGCGCCGTGTCGCCCAATACGGGCAGGGTATCAGCGCGCGGATTTGCTGGGACGACGGTGACGGTGTCGCGCCGTGGCCGCGCCGTGTCTACAGGCGCGGGGCGAGGAGGTCGGGTCCGGGTGGTGTCCTGGGCGCCGAGTTGCGGTGACGCGAGCAACAGTGCGGCGAGAGCGAGGCGAAACACGTTCACGCGCGAAATCTACCCAGATGTGCGGGCTGGAGGTCCAATCTGCGCTTCCATGTTCCGAGTTCGGAGAAACGGGACAACGCGGACCTTCGCCGACACGAGCGGACTGGAGCCGATCCAGATAATGGCCCCCTCTCGGTGGTGAGAGGAGGCCATTTGTAACCGGAGATCCGCGTACGTCTGCTCGTGTCCGCGCGTTGTCCGCGTTGTCCGTCGTCCTTGCCCAGAAGCAGAGTGGACTATGAGGGCGCGACCCGCCCTCTACAGATCTCCACGAACGTCCCCACGGGAATGCCCGTCGGCCCCTTCGGAAGCCAACCGAGGTCGGTTTCCGAATACGCCGTACCCGCGATATCCATGTGTACCCACGGATACCCCTCGGCGAATTCCTTGAGAAACATCGCGGCAGTGATGGAGCCCGCTGCCCGGCCGCCCGAATTTTTCACGTCGGCGACGTCGGACGCGATCAACTCCTTGAAATCATCCCACAGCGGTAGCTCCCAGCCCGGCTCGCCTGCCCGGCGGCCGGCATCGAGCACTTCCCCGATCGAGTCGGCATCCGATCCGAATACGCCCGTCGCGGTGTGACCGAGGGCGATGACGCACGCGCCAGTGAGCGTCGCCGCGTCCACGACGAGCGCCGGATTGAAGTCGTTCGCATAGCCAAGCAGGTCGGCGAGCACGAGCCGCCCCTCGGCGTCGGTGTTGATGATCTCGATGAACTTCCCGTTCGACGCGCGCACGACATCGCCCGGCTTCACCGCCGTGCCCGAGGGCATGTTGGTCGTCGCGCCGATGATGCCGACGACATTCAGGGGCAGCTCGAGTCGCGCGATCGCTTCCATGGCGCCAAGCACCCCGGCGGCGCCACACATGTCGAACTTCATCCACTCCATGCCCTGCGCAGGCTTGATGGAGATTCCGCCCGTGTCGAAGCAGAGTCCCTTGCCGACGAGCACGACGGGCTTGTCCTTCAGCTTGCCGCCCCTGTATTCGAGTGCGACAAGACGCGGCTCCTGCGGTGTGCCCTGTGCGACGGAGAGGAAGGCGCCCATCTCGAGCTTCTCCAGCTCTTTCCGTCCGAGGACGGTGATCTTCAACTTGTGACGCTTGGCGATGTCGCGTGCAGTATCGGCGAGGTAATCCGGCGTGCAGATGTTGCCCGGCATCATGCCGAGCTTTCGCGCCAGCTCGATTCCGGCGGCGATCGCGTCCCCGCTATCGGCCGCCTTTCGCGAGCGCCTCGGATCGTCCACGAGCAATGTGAGCGCGGTCAGTGGCGCACGGCGCTCATTTGCCGGCGGCGGGGTCTTGGTGTCGAGATACTCCCACGCACCCATGTTCGCGCCCACGACCGCGGACTCGATTTCGTCCTCGGCATCGCCACGCAGGATGATCGTCAGGCGATCGGCGCCAAGCTTTCGCGCCTGCCGCGCAGCGACGGCGGCGGCTCGTCGCACGGCGACTGGACGGTCAACCGCCTTCCCCATGCCGATGAGCATTACCCGCAGTGCGCTGCCGCTCGCGAAGTGCAGGACTTCGTCGCGACTCGCGCGGAAGACGCGGTCCTTGACGGCGGCCGCGAGCGACCCGCCCAGATCCGAGTCGAGCTTGCGCGCAGTGTCCGAAAGCCCTTCGTCGGCCGCAACGAGCACGGCGATAAGCGGGGTGCGTGCCGGATTCAGGTCGGCACGCTTGAGGTCGAGCGCGAGTGTCATGCGGTCAGGCCATGCCGGCGATGATGCCGTCCGCGAATGCCGTGGTCGAGACCTCGCGCGAACCCGGCATCTGCCGTGCGAGGTCGTACGTGACGTGCTTTGAGCCGATGGCGCTCTCCATTCCCTTCATGATGAGCTTCGCGACCTCGTCCCAGCCGAGGAACTCGAACATCATCACGCCGGAGAGAATCACCGAACCGGGATTGATCTTGTCGAGGCCCGCATACTTGGGAGCGGTCCCGTGCGTTGCTTCGTACACGGCCACGCCATCACCGATGTTGCCGCCGGGGGCGAGCCCGAGCCCGCCGACCTGAGCGGCGGCCGCATCGCTGATGTAATCGCCGTTGAGATTCGGCGTCGCGAGGACGGAGTATTCGTCAGGGCGCAGGAGCAGCTGCTGGAACATGGCGTCCGCAATGCGGTCCTTGATCACGAGTGCGTCGAGCTTCGCGCTCTGGGGCGCCTTGCCCATTTCGGTCTCGGTGATCGTGCAGTCGCCGTATTTCTCGCGCGCGAGCTCATAGCCCCAGTCGCGAAACGCGCCTTCGGTAAACTTCATGATGTTGCCCTTGTGCACGAGCGTCACACTCTTGCGGCCGGACTTGAGGGCGTAGCGGATGGCGGAGTCCACCAGCCGCTTCGATCCGAAGGCGCTCATCGGCTTGATCCCGATGGCGGACTGCTCGCGCACTTCCTTCTTGAACTCGGTCGCAAGGAACGCGCGCAGCTTGTTGGCCTCGTCGGAGCCAGCCTTGAACTCGATACCCGAGTACACGTCCTCGATGTTTTCCCGGAAGATCACTACGTCGAGCTTCTCCGGCTCCTTTACAGGCGCACCGACGCCCGTGAAGTAGCGCACCGGCCGGACGCAGGCGTACAGGTCGAGCACCTGGCGCAGCGTGACGTTGAGCGAACGGATGCCTCCCCCCACCGGCGTAGTCAGCGGGCCCTTGATCGAGACGCGGAATTCCCGGCAGGCCTCGACGCTTTCGTCGGGGAGCCAGTTGCCGGTCGTGTTGAACGCCTTCTCCCCGGCGAGGATCTCCATCCACGCGACCTTGCGCTGGCCACCGTACGCCTTTTCTACGGCGGCGTCGAAGACGCGCACAGAGGCGCGCCAGATATCGGGACCCGTGCCGTCGCCTTCGATGAAGGGGATGATCGGCTTGTCCGGCACCTTGAGCTCGCCGTTCTCATAGCCAAGCGCTTCACCCTGCGACGGGACCTTGGCGTATTTGTACGTGCCCATCAGTGCGCGGCCTTCCCGCCCATCTCGGACGGATGTGCCAGCTGCTCGCGAGGCGACTGATAGGTCCGTTCATGGATCACATAGGCGGTAATGCCCAGCGCAGCGGTGAAGAGCACGGTGAGCGCCGCGGCACCCCAACCCTGGGCGTTGTTGTTCACGGGACCATCGTTGCGGGGCGGAGGCGTCGTGTCGGCAGCCATGAGCAGACTCGGTTCGGGTGAAGCGGGCAATGTAACCGTCGGCCCGAGGGTGCAGTAAGGCATGACCGCAACGGGCCTTCCCTCCACTGCGTCATTGCTCTTTCGTTCTGGCGCAATGCGTCCGACTCCTCACCTGCTCCGCCCGATTTCCCCGAAACGCCGCAACATCGACTTCGCCATCTCGGCGGGGCTGGTGCTGGCGATCGTCCTCTTCGTCCTGCTCGGTCTTCTCCTGCTCTGGACGACCCGCGAGCAGATCACGGCGGGACGAGCGGTCTCACAGGGCAACCAGGTGCTTGCCGGCGTGAGGGCGATTTCTGCGAATCTCGAGACGGCAACGGCGACGCAACGGGCGTATCTGCTGACGGGAGATACCGCGTACCTCATTCCGTCCCGTGCAGCGACGGAACGGGCAGTCTCCGGGGCGCGTGAGGCCGGCCGGCTGACGGCCGACAACATCGCGCAACAGCAGCGCCTTGACACGCTCGATGCGCTGCTCGCGGTGCAGCTGAACGAGATGCGGCGACTCACCGCCATTCGCGCCGAGTACGGACTGCCGGCGGCAATCACCGCCTTTCAGCGGCCGAAGGCGAACCTCATGCCGGTCATCCGGAAGCTGCTGGGCGACATGGACGCGGAAGAGCGGCGACTCCTTGATCGGCGCAGACGGCGGGAGCGGAGTGTCACGTCGGGCGCCAGCGTGGCAACCGTCCTTGCCGTCGTCTCGGCAATCATACTGGCGGCCTTTGCGGCCGCCGCATTGCGCCGCTACATCGCGGACCGGCGTGCGGTGGACCAGATGAAGAACGACCTGGTGGGTGTCGTCGCGCACGAGGTGCGCTCGCCGCTGACGGCCATCCATGGCGCTCTCGCTCTCATGCGCGCGGGTGAACCGCTCGACACCCGGCGCGACCGCCTCGTCACGATGGCAAGCGCAAACGCCGATCGTCTCCTCCGTCTCGTCAATACGATGCTCGACCTCGAGAAAATCGAGAGTGGCAAACTCGACCTGCATTACGAGGTGTTCACGGTTGATGTCGCGGTGGAGGCGGCGCTGAGCGGAGTCGCGCCGCTGGCAACTGCGGCGGGGGTCCTCCTCGAGCGGGAAGGGTTCTTCGACGTCGCCATTACGGCAGATCGTGACCGCCTCGTGCAGGTGCTGACGAACCTCGCATCGAATGCCATCAGGTTTTCGCCGCCCGGTGCAACGGTCAGGGTCGCCGCGCGGCGCGAGGGCGCGTCAATCCGCTTCGAGGTGCTCGATCGAGGTCCGGGAGTGCCGCCCGATCGTGCGTCGCGTCTCTTCGGAAAATTCGAGCAGCTGCACGACGGTGTCCGCGGCGGGACCGGGCTCGGGCTGGCGATTTCCCGCGCGATTGCGCTTGATCATGGGGGCGAGATGGGGTACACGCCTCGTGACGGAGGAGGTTCCATGTTCTGGGTCAGGATTCCGGTGGAGAAGACAACCGCCTGAATCGGGAACTTCTGAGTAATGAGTGCTGAGTGGTGCGTTGTGCGTCGAACACTCGAGTTGTCAGTCGTGAGTCGTGAGTGAAAAACACGGGTCGTGAGTGGTGAGTCGCTCAAGACGCAAGACCCGTGTCCCCGACCCACGACCCACGACGCAGGACTCAGGTCCTCGACGCACGACGCACCACTCACGACTCACGACTGCGTCGGTGCTCAAGCCACCCGCCGGTGAATCCGGCCGCGCGCAGTCCGTCAACGATGTACGGACAGGTTCGCATCAGCGTCCAGATCATTTCCGTTCGGTAGTTCGCGATCATTTCCATCACCGGCCCTTGATCGATCGCATAATAATCCGGCGAGATCCATGCGCGCCCGCGATCGGAAAGCCCAGCCAAGGTCGGGTTGTAGCTCGCCTTGTAACCGAGCTCGCCGACGACATCGGGATGCGTTCGTTCGAGCTCGGCAAGGGCGGGAATCACTATCTCCGGCGCAAACGGCAGTGACGCAACAACGGCGCACGGGGAGAGGGTTCCATCGTCGGGCCCGTACGGCGCGCCGCGCGCATGATACGACCACGTCCGGCCTGCGACGTCATTCCCTTCGCGCCGGGTCGCCCCGGGGCCGTCGCACGCGGTGAGCCCCCATGCCTGCGCGCCATAGCCGGCAAACCCGCGCGGATTACGCGTGGCGTACTCGCGATGGAGGTATGTGGCCCGCCGGCTGTTCTCGAAGTAGTCGATGCCCTTCGCGCGCATATACGCGTCCTGAATGCCGCGAAAGTCGATCCAGACGTGGCTCAACTGGTGAAGGAACAGTGGTCCGCCAAAGAGAAGCTCCGTCCCGTAAATCCGCTTCCACCGGTACGTCGCAGTCCACGCCTCGTACGACTGCCGGTCCACCGGATACGTCGGAGAACCGAGCGCCAGGACGTAGAGGAAGAGCGCCTCGTTGTACCCGAGCCAGTGGTAGCGGAGGAAGCCGCGCTCTGGCGTCCATCCCATCGCCAC
>JBKJKH010000644.1:0-9703 GCA_046597595.1 Gemmatimonadaceae bacterium | reverse complement strand
CACTGGGTGCCGGAAATGGTGCACATGGCCGGCGGACACGACCCGCTCGGCCAGCCCGGCGCTGATTCGCGGCGCATGACATGGGATGACGTGCGCGCCGCGTCGCCGGAGATCGTGATCGTGTCACCCTGCGGTTTCCGCCTCGAGCAATCCTCCGTAATGGCGCGAGCATTGCCTGATGCGGGCGATGCACAGGTTTATGCGGTGGATGCGAACGCGTACTATGCCAGGCCGGGCCCGCGGATTGCCGAGGCGGTGGAACTGCTCGCGCATTTATTCCATCCCGACCATTTCGATTGGCCTCACGCCCATCGCCCCTGGGAGCGCGTCTGAGTCAATCACGAGATTCCTTGCTCGCAGACCTCCCGACCCTGCTGGGCCTTCCGTACGACGCAGGCTCGACTTTCGCGCGGGGCGCTGCCGCGGGTCCATCGGCGATCCGCACGGCCCTTCACTCGGGCGCCACGAACTTGTGGACCGAAGACGGCCGCGATCTCTCTGCAACGCTCCAGGACGCGGGCGATGCGGCGTTCGCGCCCGGTGGTGACGCGCTTGGAGAGATGCGGTCCCGTGTGGCCGATCTTCTTGCCGTGCCCTGCATTCCGATCTGCCTTGGTGGCGATCACACCGTCACGCTTCCCGTGCTGCGCGCGATGCATGCTGCGCGCGGCGCATTCTCCGTGCTGCACGTCGATGCACACCCCGACCTGTATCCCGATTTCGAAGGTGACCGCTATTCGCACGCGTCTCCCTTCGCCCGGGCAATGGAGGAAGGACTCGTCGCGCGTCTCGTGCAGGTTGGCCTTCGCACCATCAATAGCATCCAGCGGGCGCAGATGACGCGCTTCGGCGTCGAGGTGATCGACATGCCTTCGTGGCGCGCCGGAACCCGTCCGCAACTCACCGGCCCGCTCTACGTCTCCATCGACCTTGACGGAATCGATCCCGCCTTCGCGCCGGGTGTCATTCATCGCGAACCCGGTGGGCTGACGTCCAGCGAGGTGATTGGGATCCTCCAGTCGCTCACCTGTCGTGTGCTGGGCGCCGACATCGTCGAGCTCGCGCCGGCGCGGGATCCGGCCGGGATCACGGCTCCACTTGCCGCGAAGCTGGTCAAGGAAGTCGCGGCGCTGATGCTCCGGGGTCGAGAGGAGACGCTGCGCTGACGGTCGGTTCGGTATATTGCCGGTCATGCCCACCGCGCCTCGACTCTACGCCCCGCGCATCCGCACGATCGAGGCGGAGTCCGCACCGGGACGGGATCTCGCTGCAGCGCTGAATCCGGAGCAGGGTGCCGCCGCGACGCATGGCGCCGGGCCGCTCCTCATTGTCGCCGGCGCGGGAACGGGCAAGACGCGAACGCTGGTGTATCGCGTTGCGCATCTCCTCGATTCAGGGACGAAGGCTGAGCGCATCCTGCTGCTGACGTTTACCCGGCGTGCGGCGCAGGAAATGATTTCGCGCGTCGAGCGCCTCGTGGGTTCCGCGAGCCGCGCCGTGCACGGAGGAACTTTTCACGGCACCGCGCACCGCCTCCTCCGCCGCTTCGGGCCTGCCGCGGGACTCGCAGGCGACTTCACCATCATGGATCAGGCAGATTCGGAAGACCTGATGCAGCTCTCGCGCGCCCACCTCGGGTTCGCGACGAAGGCCCGCAAGTTCCCGAAGAAGGAAACGTTGCAGTACGTCTATTCCCGGCACGTGAACACCGAGATCCCGCTCGACCAGATCCTGCATGACGAGCTGCCGCAATTTCTCCAGGAGCTGCCCGACATCGAGCGGATCTACGCCGACTACACAGCCCGGAAAGCCGACCGCAATCTTGTCGACTACGATGACCTGCTGCTCTTCTGGGCGCTGCTGCTGGAGCATTCCCCGGATCTGGGCAGCCGGGTGGCTGGTCAGTACGACTACGTGCTCGTGGATGAGTATCAGGACACGAACACGCTTCAGGCGCGCATCCTCCGTGGGATGTGCCAGACGCACCAGAACATCACCGTCGTGGGCGATGATGCGCAGAGCATCTACTCGTTCCGCGGCGCGAGTTTCCGGAATATTCTCGAGTTCCCCGAGCAGTTCCAGGGCACACACATCGTGATGCTGGAGCAGAACTATCGCTCCACACCCCCGATTCTCGAGAGCACGAATACGCTCATCTCGCGCGCGACGGAGCGCTTCACCAAGCAGCTCTGGACACGTCGCACGGGTGGCGAGCAACCGTGGCTCGTGACCTGCCGCGATGAGCCTCAGCAGACCCGGTTCGTCTGCGACCGGATACTCGAGTTGTACGAGGAAGGCACGCCCCTCAAGCAGATGGCGGTGCTCTTTCGCGCCGGCTACATGTCGGCCGACCTCGAGATCGAGTTGGCGCGCAGGAAGATCCCGTTCGACAAATGGGGTGGGCTCCGCTTTCTCGAAGCCGCGCACGTGAAGGACGTCCTGGCGTTTCTCCGCATCCTGGAGAATCCTCGCGACGAAGTGAGCTGGTACCGCGTGCTCATGCTGCTTCCAGGCATCGGCGACACAACTGCACGCGCGGCGATCGACGCGATGGTGCAGGCGGCGTGGGAATCGCACGCGTTCGGCAAATTCGCGCCCCCTCCACGCGCACGTGCTGCACACTCGGCACTCGTGGCGCTTCTGGAGCAGATGCGGACATCGCCGGTGGAAGGGGGCGATGTCGGCACTGAGATCGTGCGCGTGCGGCAGCTGTACGACGACCTGCTGCGCGAGCGGTACGATCGTCCCGAGCCGCGCCTGGCGGATCTTGACCAGTTGCAGACCATCGCCGGTGGTTATCCAAGCCGGTCGGCGTTCCTCACCGCACTCGCCCTTGAGCCCCCATCCAACACGCAAGATCTGGCCGGAGCAAGTGAGGCGGATGATGACGTGCTCGTCCTCAGCACCGTGCACTCGGCCAAGGGAAAGGAGTGGGACGCGGTGTTCCTCATCTGGACGGTCGACGGATGGTTCCCCTCGTCGCGTTCCATCGACGATGAGGATTCCCTCGAGGAAGAGCGGCGGCTGATGTACGTGGCCATGACACGCGCGAGGAATCATCTCTTCGTGTCGTATCCGCTCGCAGTGTACGCGTCGAGGCGCGGACAGGACTACAGCATGGACCAGCTATCCCGCTTCATCGATCGCGGCGTGCGGGAAACCATGGGGCGCGTCGTCCTCGGCGAGGATGACAATCGTGAGCCACTGGAGGCTGCGCCGAAGGAACGGATCGATCTCCGCGAGTTATTGCGCGGCAGGTTCGGCGGTGGGGCTGACCGATGAACAGCATCGATCGCCCGAATCCGGCGTTTGCGCGGCTGCGGTTTGGAAGGTTGCTGTTGTGGCCCGCCATGGCCATCGCCATGCTCGGCATCGTGTCGTTCCTGCCACCAGTCTCGAGGGGCGGTGTGGCGTTTGTCGGCGCGGCATACGTGTTCTACGGGGTGCTGTTTCTCGCCGCGTGCAACGCATGTCGCACGGCTGGCGTTAGCGCGCAGGACATTCTGGGAGTGCTCCCGAACGAGGCGCGCAGCCTCATGATGCCCGTCTACATCGCTCCGCTCCTCCTGCTGTTCGCTGGCCTTTCCCTCTGGCTCACGGTGTTCGTTGCGTCCGCCGTGGCGCCTGAGTGGGCGACGGAGTTGATGTCCCGGCGGGAGCGATCGGGGATGACCGCGCTGTTTCAAGGCAATCAGCGCGCGCTGCTGGCCGCGAACGTCGCGCTCTTCGGTCCTCTCGTCGAGGAAGTGGTCTTCCGGGGGATGCTTCTCCGCCGATGGGTCGAAACCCGTGGCGTGCTCACCGGCGTATTCGGGAGCGCGGCGGTATTCGCTGTCCTTCATCCCCCCTCCTGGCTGGGCGCATTTGCCACGGGCATCGTCCTGAGTGTCATCTACCTCTGGAGTCGCTCGTTGGTGTTGCCCGTGTTGATCCACGTCCTCTACAATGGCATCATCGCGGTGATGGTGATGAGCGGGAGCGACACCGCCGGGGCGGAGAAGGCGGGGGAGACTGGCCTTGCGGCGCTTCGCTCCCAATGGCTCGCGCTCTCGATCGCATTTCTCCTCACGGCAACGCTCATTGCCGCAATCATGGCCCCGTTGCTGCGGGAGGTGCGGGAGCGGCGGGCAGGCTGATAGGCGACGTGTATACGTCAACACTCGTATAGGCAACTGAGAGCGTACGACGCAGGTTGTCGGCACCTCCTACCCCGGCTATCCGATGTCACTGCGCCAGTTGGCCGTTCACGCCTGCCTCATCGCGTTGATCGCCATTCCCTGCACCGCACGAGCTCAGGACGCGAAGGGCGCTCCCTGCTCCGACTCGCTGTATCTCGAGCTCCGTCGCATCCCGATCGATTCGCTCACTCCGCGCCAATACGAGATCTTCAGGGAACGTGATCGCGCCTGCACGCAGTCACAGTCCCAGGCGGCAGCAGCTGGCGTGACGGCAAAGCCGGAGAAAGCGCATCAGGGCTTTTGGTGGGGATTCGATCTTGGTGTCGGATCGGCGCAACCCGACTGTCCACAGTGCGTGTCCTCAGGAGAAACGGCGCCCCCTCCTGAAACTGAAAGTGGTGGAGTCTTCGCCGCGCGACTCGGCGGAACTCTGAATGAGCGCGTGCTGGTTGGTGGTGAAGTCGTCGCCTGGGGATTCAGCGAGAGATCCGTAATCGGAGTGCTAGCCATGATGCAGGCATATCCATTGAGAACACGGCCAGTCTTCATCCGCATGGGCCTGGGTATCGTCGGGGACGAATTCATTTCAGGGACGGCGGAGCTTTCCAGTTCCGGCCCGGGATTCAGTGCCGCAGCGGGGTACGACTTTCGCATCGGCCGGACCATGCTTTCCCCAACGTTCATGATTGTGCGCGCAACCGCGATGTCCGCCTACACCGTGACGGGCTTGCCAAGGCCAACCACAGACATCAAGCCATCGTTCGCTGCGTTCACCGTGGCATTGCATCGCTACTGACGCAGCGATTTCAACCGTCAAGCCAGAGAAATGCGGAGGGCGCAGGGATTACTCCCTGCGCCCTCGTCGTCCCGTGAACCTCGCGCGAAGTTACTCGCGCGAAGTTGCTCGCGCGTGTTCTAGTAGAACTGGCGCAACTCCACACGCGTGTTGTTCAAGTACACGCCATAGAACCTCACGTAGTCTCCCGCGCGAAGCGAGTTGAACTTGTTCGCATCTGCCGCAGACGGCTGATACGTCATGGACACCGTGAGCACCGTGTTGCCACCCGCATCAATCGTAAACGCGCCGTTGTTGCGATCCACCTGGCGTACTGTCCCCGAAAGGGACTGCACGTTGGCTCCCGTTCCACCACTTGTGTTGCCGCCGGTGGAAACCGACTGCGTGACCATCACCGAGTCGGTGTAATAGGCACCATTGTTCGTCTGCTGGATACGCGCCGTGACCACGTCACCGCTCTCAAGCGACGTCACCGCGTACATGCGATTCTGGTAAACGACCTTGGTGTTGTTGTCATAGCCGATCGCCACCGACTGGCCGTTCGACTGCTGCAGCGAAATCTGTTGATTGCGGGTATCCACGCCCCGAATCGTTCCCGCTACCTGGTTGTTGGCTTGCTGGCCGCCACCGCCCAGCACGCTGCCGAGAATATCTCCCAACTGCCCGGCACTTGAACACCCACCCACCGCGAACAACGCCAGCGCGACCGCGCTCTGTCGGGCAAACCGAAGGCTCTGCATTGCAATCCTCTCGAGTAAATCCAACCACTAATTAGCAATCCGGATGCCGCGTATGGCGGGCTCTGGTATCAGAACTCGTGGCTGACTCGTCTGTTCGCTGATGCA
Source organism: Gemmatimonadaceae bacterium (assembly GCA_046597595.1). GTDB lineage: Bacteria > Gemmatimonadota > Gemmatimonadetes > Gemmatimonadales > Gemmatimonadaceae > JBKJKH01. The sequence continues at coordinate 3,884 of JBKJKH010000644.1, read as the reverse complement.
TTCCCACCCTATTCACACCCAGCGCCTTACGCTCATCGCTGCATCGCCGAAGCACATCCAGGCTGAGCTGATGGAACCGCCCGCCATAGGCGAGCTGCTCGGCGCTGACGTTCCGTCTAGCTGGCCCCCCGGCGAATATGATCGCGCGGCGCAAAAGTTCTTCCTGGAGCAATTGATGGAATCGGGAGAAAACGCCGTGGGATGGTTCGGATGGTATGCGGTGCGTCGGGCCGACGTCCTCCACCCCGCCACGCTCGTTGGCGCCGCGGGATATTTCGGCCCCCCGAACGAGGCGGGAGTAGTTGAAATCGGATATTCCCTGTGCCCCGAATGGCGAGGCAATGGCCTCGCGACAGAGATGGCGCGCGCACTCGTGGAGCGTGCAGCCGCGCACGCGCTCGTCACGAGCATCGTCGCACGCACCAACTCGGACAACGCCCCATCCGTTGCCGTGCTCGAGCACTGCAATTTCGCACGCGTAGCGCCGCTCGCCGCCGGGCAACTACGCTTCGAGTGGAGAGGTCGCGAACGTTCCTAGCAGCGTCAGGCAGCAGGAATCGGATGGCTCCGTTCCTTCCAGCACCTCAGGGCACCTTCGCCGCCTCGACATATTCACGAACGGCCGCGTAAGGATCTGCAACGTTCGACTTCGCCAGCGCAATGATTCGCTCGATCGCCGCGGTGAGACGTCCGCCTTCCTTCACGAGCACGCGATCGAACAGCTCGAGGTCAGTGAGATATACGCGGCGCGCAAGGAGCGCCGCATTGTCGAGCCGCACCCGTTCGACGTAGCGAGGACCGATGGTGTGCAACTTCGGGCCGAGGTCGAACACGAGTGCCACGCGCGCCCGCTGGTACACGGTGTCGCGCGCACGAAGGCGCGCCTCACGATTGGATGGATGCTCCGCGTACGCGGAGTCCAGCGTGTGGTGGAGTCTTCCCCAGAATCCACCCAACAACTTTTCATCCTTCCAGCGGGCTTCGATCTCCTGCGCCGCCCTCTCATGGCCGCGCGTGCGGAACATCAGCGCGGCACCGCGCGCCCCAGCGAAGTTCGCAAACGACTCGTTGAATTCCGCCTTGCCGGAAGCGTAGAACGTGTTATGCGTCAGCTCGTGAATGACCGTATTGGCAAGGTCCAGCGTGTCCTCACGCAGCGTCGTCGAGAGCAACGGATCGTTGAAGTAGCCGAGCGTGCTGAACGCCGCTGACGGACGGAGGTACACGTCGAATCCCCGGCCAACGAGCTGATGGGCATCGCGGCGCGCCTGGCCAAAATCGAAGTAGCCCTTGTACGGCACCTTGCCGACGATGGGAAACCACCACGTGTATGCTTCGAGCTTGTCGCGGTGCGCCGCCGACAGCACCAGGACGAGCGTATCCGTATCGAGCCGTGAGTAGGTCGTGAAGCTGGCCTTCGCCCTCAGCTTGAGCGAATCCTCCGCGAATCGGCGGGCATCGAGCACGAGGCGCAGCTTCACGCGCGTCGCCGAATCCACGGCTGGATCAGTGACGAGCCCGGCGATTGGACGACGTCGCTTCAAGATCTTCGCTTCCTCCCATCCCGCCCGGCTGAGATAGCAACCTGTGGGCGTGATCAGGAGCAGCCCCAGAACTGCGAAGCTGATCAGGGCGGTGAGCTTGGCGCGATGCTTCATTAGATGAATCTAAGCGTAGATGCTACAACACGTTAGACCGACAGAAGGCGCGAAGTAATTCTTTGCGGGGGACCCCGCGCGGCGCTATGTTTCGAACCTCATGTCCTTCGTACACCTGCACTGCCACTCCGAATACTCTCTCCTCGACGGCGCCAACCGGATCGATGATCTGATCGCGCGCGCCAGGGAACTGGAGCAGCCCGCGCTCGCCATCACCGACCATGGCAACCTGCACGGCGCATTCGAGTTCCAGGAGAAGGCAAAGAAGGCCGGGATCAAGCCGATCATCGGGATGGAGGCATACGTCGCCACCGGCGACCGGAAACTCCGGAGCCGCCCTGCACCTGGTGCCAAGCCCTACTACCACCTGGTGCTGCTCGCGCAGAACCAGACTGGGTACAGAAATCTCGTGAAGCTTTCCTCCCTCGCGTACACGGAGGGCTTTTACGTGAAGCCCCGCGTAGACCGCGAGCTGCTTGCCCGATACGCCGAAGGCCTCGTGGTCAGCTCTGCCTGCCTGGCCGGCGAGGTCGCCACGCACCTCATGGCCGACCGCGAGGAACAGGCGCGCGAAGCGGCGGAGTGGTACGCCAATCTGTTCGACGGCCGCTACTACCTCGAGGTGCAGGCGCATGATTCCGAAGGCCAGCGCCAGCTGAACGAGAAGATCTTCACGCTGGCGAAGGCGACAGGTCTCCCCACGGTCGCGACAAATGACGCGCACTTCCTGCGCAGCGACGATCACGACGCGCACGACGTGCTGCTCTGCATCGGCCTCGGCAAGGACCTCGCAGACGACAATCGCATGCACTACGATCGCGGCCTGTATTTCAAGTCCGCACCCGAGATCGCCGAGCGCTTTCCCGACCGGCCAGAGCTCCTCGAGAACACGCTGCGTATCGCCGAGGAATCGTCGCTCTCGTTTGGCAAGACCTACCACGTTCCCGCGTTTCCCCTGCCCGCAGGTGTGGCAACCGAGAACGAACTGCTGGTGACGCTCGCCACCGCCGGAGCGAGGGAGCGCTATGGCACTCCGCTGCCCGCGGAAGTGCAGGAACGGCTCGACTTCGAGCTCAGTGTCGTCACCACGACGGGCTACGCAGGCTACTTCCTCATCGTGTGGGACTTCATCCGTGCTGCGCGCGAGATGGGAATCCCGGTGGGACCAGGTCGCGGCTCGGCTGCAGGGTCGCTCGTCGCGTATGCGCTTCGCATCACGGACGTCTGCCCCCTCAAGTTCGACCTGCTCTTTGAACGGTTCCTGAATCCGGAACGCATCTCGATGCCGGACGTCGACGTCGACTTCTGTTTCGAGCGGCGTGGCGAAGTGATCGAATACGTCCGGCAGAAATATGGGCGCGAAGCGGTCTGCCAGATCGTGACGTTTGGAACGATGAAATCGCGCGCGGTCATCAAGGATGTCGGTCGCGTGCTGGGGTTCACTCCCGCTGAAACGGATGCGCTTGCGAAGCTGATTCCCAACCAGCCGAACTTCTCCCTGTCGGTGCGCGAGTCGATCGACCAGATCGCAGACGTGCGCAAGCTGTACAAGGGCGAAGAGCGGTACCGGCGGATGCTCGACTACGCGATGGCCCTCGAGGGTCTTTCGCGTCACACGGGCGTCCACGCCGCCGGCGTCGTTATCGCTCCGGGTCCAGTGTCCGATTACGTGCCGGTGTGCACCCAGGCCACCAAGGGGGCCGGTTCTTCAGCCGGTGACGACGACGCCATCGTTGTCAGCCAGTACGACATGAACGGCCTCGAGAAGGCCGGCATGCTGAAGATGGATTTCCTCGGCCTGACGACGCTCACGATCATTCACGATGCGCTCAAGTCCATCGAACTTCGGAGCGGCGTCACGCTCGACCTCGACGCGGTCGACCTGAACGATCCCGAGACGTATCGCATGCTGCGGTCCGGGCGCACGGCCGGCGTGTTCCAGTTCGAGTCCGCGCTGGCCACGGACATCATGCGCCAGATGCGCTGCGACCGCTTCGACGATCTCGTGGCGTCGAACGCCCTGATGCGCCCTGGTCCGCTCGATAGCGGAATGCACCAGGTGTACATCCGGCGCAAGCGCGGCGAGGAAGAGGTCCGCTACCAGCTCCCCGAGCTGGAGCCCATCCTCAAGGCAACCTACGGCGTCATCACGTATCAGGAGCAGGTGATGCGTATCGCCCAGGTGCTGGCGGGCGTCTCGCTCGCCGAAGCGGACGTGCTGCGGAA
>JBKJKH010000372.1:0-5084 GCA_046597595.1 Gemmatimonadaceae bacterium | reverse complement strand
CCTATGGAAACCAACTGTGACGACGCGGCGCATCCGACACCGCGGTCTGATGCGGGGAACCGGGCGACCAGCGTGACGCACGCATTTCCCCTATGAAAAAGCGTCTGGCGCAGCCTGATCTCATCGATCTGGAACGCGAAAACACCGGGCGCCCCAGTCGCCGCAAAGACGAGCCCCATCACATCTGCGCTATGGTGTCGCCGAATGTGGAGAACGGCAAAACGATTTCCTTCCGCTTCGCGCCGGCGCGGCGTTCGGTCCTGCGACGTGCGGAATCCTGAGGTGCGTTCAGCGGCCGCCGGCCAGTTGTTCCAGCAGCTGCATCATTCTCACGTCATACGGGTCGGGCATGTCGTCCTCTTCACCGATCGCGGAATTCTCCTGCGGCGTCTCGAGAATGAGTGGAACGTCCCGGCTGCGCGTGTCCGCGAGCAGCCAGGCGAAGGCCTCGGAACCGATTCTCCCCTCTCCGAGCAGCCGGTGACGGTCCCTGTTGGATGCAAGCGCGCCTTCGCTGTCGTTCAGGTGAAAGAATGAAGGTGCCTCGCCGCTGTGCTCTTCGAACTCGTCGAGGATGCGCGCGAAGGCCGCCTGCGATTCCGTGATGTCGTAGCCACTCGCGAAGAGGTGGCATGTGTCGAGGCCATACCCGGTCCTCGTGCGCAGCGTTGCGGGCACCATGGAAAGAATTGCGCCGATCTCCTCCGCCGTGCGCGCCATGGTGCGTCCTGCACCGGCAGTGTTCTCGACGAGGAGGCGCACTGGCCCATGCGTTTCCGTCAGTGCGTGCGTAATACAGGCGGCTATGCGCTCCGTTGCCTCCTCCTTCGGACTGTCACCCGCGGATCCGGGGTGGAAGCACACGGCACCGATGCCAAGGGTCATCGCGCGGTCGACTTCGCGCGCGAGGCCGGCGCGTGCACGCGACCACTTCTCGTCGTCGGCGGTCGCCGTGTTCAGCACATAGGCCGCGTGCGCAACGACTCTTTCAGGCGCAATGCCGGACGCGGCCAGCGCTTCACGGAATCGCGCAGCGCGTTCCGGGCGCACGCCGATTTTCTCGTTGTAAAACTGCGGCTTGGCGGTGAAGACCTGCAGGGCACGCATATTCGATCGCGCGGCGCGCTTCACCGCCATGTGAATGCCGCCGACGTCGATGGTGTGGGCGCCGAAGTAGTGAGTCATTCCTTGACCGATTGGAATTTTCCGAGCACGCCGGAACGCACGACGAGTGACTTCTCCCCGTCATCGAGCCACCCCACGAACAACTGCCGTCCACGCAGCGCGAGTCGCGGTGCCGATTGCGGCCTGCCTTCAGCGGGGACGGGCAGACGCCGCTCGAAAATGTGGCCGGCCGTGCTGGATATGGCGAGCAGGAGGCGCGACGAGGGCGAGTTCGGGTCTTCATGCGCGACGATGACCGTGTCGCCCAGCGAGGCCACGTCGGCGAGCACGGGGAGACCGCCATAGACAACCGCGACAGGGGCATGGAACATCCCGCCAGCGTCCATCGAGTGAGTGAAGAAAAGGCCGGCGCCATCGGCCGGTTCAATCCAATAGACGATGTGGAGATAGGCGCTCCCCTCTCCGATTGCGAGTGCGAGCGCCGGACGATTGCATCCGCGCCCTCCATGATCACGTGCGTCCACGGTGACGGGCGCCGTCCATGTAGTTCCGCTGTCGCTGGAGCGAGCGAAGGCCACTCGCGCCGGCCCATCGGCATCGGCGACCCACCACGCGGCGAAGCGCGTGGCTCCGCGTGAGGCCGAGCGCACACTGCCTGGGCACGCGCCTGGAGGGTCGGGGACGGACGGTGCGGTGAGCGCGACCGCTCGTCCCTCCGCATCGACCGCGAGCCGTGCAGTTGCCGTTGGAATCGCGACACGCGTCGTGGCCGGGCTCCATTCGACCGGTTCCACGGCGCACGCAACGAGTGCCTGAAGCACGAGCATGCCCAGCGCGAAGCGCGCAATCGAAGGTCGGAGGTCGGTCCGGATCATGTACGAAAATGGCAGGAGTCGCGGGACGGGAGTATACTTGCTGGTTCCCCTGCCGCTCCCCTGGGGTGGTTTGATACTCGCAGCGAGTCACACGATGTCCGCGCCCAGCGTCCCAGCATTGCACAGCGTAGAGTCGCGCACCATCACCTCGGGGTTCAACGGGACCCGGCGCGTTCCCCCTCCGACAAATGAGCCCGTCCGCAACTATGCGCCCGGCTCGCCGGAGCGCGATGCACTGAAGGGTCGCCTCAAGAGCATGGCGAGCGAGCGGATCGACATTCCGCTGATCATCGGCGGGAAGGACGTGCACTCCGACGAGAAAGCGACCGCCGTGATGCCGCACGATCACGGTCACGTGCTTGCTGACTGGCACAAGGCATCGCCGAAGCATGTCGAGCAGGCCATCGCAGCAGCGAGCGCCGCGGCCCGCGACTGGGCGAACTGGGCGTGGGAAGATCGCGCCGCGATCTTCCTGAAGGCCGCCGAACTCCTCACCACCACGTGGAGGCAGACACTCAACGCCTCGACGATGCTGGGACAGTCCAAGACCGCCTATCAGGCGGAGATCGACGCGGCATGCGAGCTGATCGATTTCTGGCGTTTCAATCCATCCTACGCGCAGCAGCTGTACGACGAGCAGCCGCTGAGCGACCGGACGATGTGGAACCAGCTCGACTACAGGCCGCTCGAGGGTTTCGTCTATGCGGTAACGCCCTTCAACTTCACGTCGATCGCGGGGAATCTTCCTACGGCCCCGGCGCTGATGGGGAACACCGTCATCTGGAAGCCCGCCTCGAGCTCCATGCTCTCGGCGCACTACCTCATGAAGCTGCCCGAGGCCGCCGGGCTTCCGCCGGGCGTGATCAACTTCATCCCGGGCGACGCGGGTCCGATCAGCGACGTCGCACTCAGCCATCGAGACCTGGCCGGTGTGCATTTCACTGGCAGCACCGGCGTCTTCAACATGATGTGGAAGACCATCGGGTCCAACATGGCGCGGTATCGCTCGTATCCGCGCATCGTCGGGGAGACTGGCGGAAAAGACTTCATCCTCGCGCATCCGTCGGCGGATCCGCAGGCCCTCGCCGTGGCCATCGTGCGCGGCGGGTTCGAGTATCAGGGGCAGAAGTGCTCGGCCGCCAGCCGGATCTACGTGCCGAAATCCATCTGGCCGGACGTGCGCGACCGGTGCGTCGCCATGCTCGAAAAGGTCCGGATGGGCGATGTCACGGACTTCCGCAACTTCATGGGCGCCGTGATTGACAAGAAGTCGTTTCAGCGGATCGGCGAATACCTCGAGAGCGGCAAGGATGGCGGACGCGTGATCCACGGCGGCACGACCGACGGCAAGACCGGCTATTTCGTGACACCGACGCTCATAGAGACGGACCGCCCGGACTACCGCCTGCTCTGCGAGGAAATCTTCGGACCGGTGGTCACGGCCTACGTGTACGACGACAACAAGTGGGACGAAACGCTCAAACTCGTGGACGAGACGTCGCCCTACGCCCTGACGGGCGCGGTATTCTCGAACGATCGCTCCGCGGTGCGGGAAGCGGCGTTGTCCTTGCGCAACGCGGCGGGCAACTTTTATATCAACGACAAGCCAACCGGCGCCGTCGTCGGGCAGCAGCCATTCGGGGGCGCGCGCTCCTCGGGGACGAACGACAAGGCAGGGTCGAAGCTCAATCTCGTGCGGTGGGTGAGTGCCCGGAACATCAAGGAAACGTTTTCTCCGCCGATAGTTCATACTTACCCCTTCATGGACGAGAAGTAGCACGCCGTACTGACTGGAGTTGCAGTAGCATCCTCGAATCTCGAGTGTGGATGTCCGACGTTTCGAAGAGTCATGAGCCAACGCTGGACGGCAGGACGATCCTGCTGGCGGAAGACGAGGATGCGATTCGCAGCCTCGTCGTTCGCCTGCTCCGCCGACATGGATTCCAGGTCCTGGCCGCCCGCCACGGCAGGGAAGCACTGGATCTCGCGGAACAACATGTCGGCGACATCGACCTGCTGCTGACCGATGTCGTCATGCCGCAGATGGGGGGATTCGAGCTCGCGGAGCGCTTCCGCGAGATCCGGCCCGACGCGAAAGTCGTGATGATGTCGGGTTACACGCAGGGCAATGTCATTCCCCGTGGCGTGGCAGATGGGACGACGCCGTTCATCCAGAAGCCGTTCGAGACGCAGCAGTTGATGCGCACCGTCCAGCGCGCCCTCGACGATTCGTAAGTGGACTATCGCTTCGCCACCGCCGATGTCTTCACCGACCGGCCCTTCGGCGGCAACCAGCTCGCCGTAATCCCTGACGCCACGGGACTTGATGATGCGCAGATGCTGTCTCTCGCGCGCGAATTCAATTATTCCGAAACGGTTTTCGTCCTGCCGCCCGCAGATCCGTCCAACACGCGACGGCTGCGCATCTACACTCCGGCCGAGGAGATTCCGTTCGCGGGTCACCCGACGGTTGGCGCGGCCTTCGTCCTGGCCTCGCTCGGCGAAATTGTGCTGGAGGGGGCGGAGACCCGCATTGTCTTCGAAGAAAACGTCGGCCCCGTGCCGGTGCTCATCCGTGCCGTGGACGGGAAGCCGGTCTTCTCGCAGCTCTCGGTGGCGAAGCTTCCCGAAATCGGGCCTCCGCCACCCTCACGGAACGTGCTGGCGGAAATCCTGTCCCTCCAGCCTAACGATTTCCTCGGCGGCACCACCGCGGCGCAGGGCGTGTCGTGCGGCCTGCCCTTCCTCCTCGTCCCTCTGCGCGACCGGGAAACGGTGACACGCGCGCGAATCCGCATGGATCGATTCGAGGAAACGGTGGCGCATTACTGGGCGCCCAACGTCATGGTGTTCTCGCGGGATGCCGAAGGCGAGGGGGTCGACGTGCATGCGCGTGTCTTTGTGCCCGAGCTCAGCGTCCCCGAAGATCCGGCCACGGGCTCGGCCGCGGCGGCGTTAGGTGGCTACCTGGCCGCGCGCGAGTCGTTCGCAGATGGCACGCGGCGCTGGGTCATCGAGCAGGGCATCGAGATGGGACGCCCGAGCCGGCTCGAGGTGGAGGCGGACAAGGCGGGCGGGAAGGTG
>JBKJKH010000579.1:0-5103 GCA_046597595.1 Gemmatimonadaceae bacterium | reverse complement strand
GATCGCTCGATCGGACAGACGGGGACGCTGTCGTTTGGATTCACGTTCTCGCACTTCACGGAGGACAAGGCGTCACAGGCATTCAGCGACTCCGTCGCGCGCTTTGCGTTCAACTCGGGTGACCGGTTCATCAGCCAGATGGTGTATGCGACGCGCGCGTTCGGTGCAGAAGTGTTCCTGTCTGCCTGGGATGTGGTCATCGCGCAGGGTATCGGCATCAGTGGCGAAACGCCCGGCCAGAACATCCTGAACGCGGCCGCGGCCATGGGCTGGAACGTCGGGCGCATGACGCTGGAGCCGAACATCGAGGCACGGCTCTGGACGGTTGGCGGCTCGACCGATTTTTCGACCGGATCACCGGTGGTCGTTTCGGGCGGACGCGAGGGAATGATGGGCGTCCTCGGATTGCGGAGCCGTGTGCCCGCGGGCCTGCTGACGCTGTATCCCGGCGTCGCGTTTTCGGCCGGCAAGATCGGGCGCGGGACGCAGGAGTCGTCGCTCACCGGCTTCAGGGGAACGCTGACGGCGCATCTCTCGCGGTAAGCATTTTCTGATGGACGGCTCTGCGTGACTACGGACTTTCGGGGACGGTAGCGCACGAGCGCGGACTGCTTCCACGACTCTGGAAACTCCTCTCCCTTGACTGGGGGAGGAGTTTTTTTCCTCTCCCTGAAGCAATGTCTGCAAGCCATATTGAGCCTTCCCCTCGCCGACAGCAAAGCGCATGGCTGGTCACAGCAAATGGAAACAGATCAAGCACTACAAGGCAGCGACCGACGCGAAGCGTGGGGCGCTGTTTACGCGGCTGATCCGTGAAATCACGATGGCCGCCAAGCAGGGCGGCGGCGATCCTGACGGCAACGCACGCCTGCGCACGGCCATCGACGCGGCCAAGGCGAGCAACCTGCCGAAGGACAACATCGAGCGGGGGATCAAGAAGGGCACGGGCGAGCTGGAAGGCGTCGATTACCAGGAAGTGCTGTACGAGGGATACGGTCCCGGCGGTGTCGCGCTGATGATCCAGACCGTCACCGACAATCCCACGCGTACTGTCGCGGATGTTCGCCACAAGCTCAACCGTGGTGGTGGAAATCTTGGCGCCGCGAATTCCGTCTCGTGGATGTTCGACCGGAAGGGACAGATGCTCCTTGAGAGCTCGAGCCTCGGTGAGGATGCCGCGATGGAAGCGGCGCTGGAGGCCGGCGCGGAGGATTTCGCGAAGGACGAGGATACCTACGTCATTACGACGGACCCGATGCAGCTGCACGCGGTGCGCTCGGCGCTTGACGCACGCGGGCTCAAGACGACCGACGCCGAGCTGGCGTGGATTCCAAAGAACACTGTCCACGTCGAGGGGGAGCCTGCGCAGCAACTGCTGAAGCTGCTCGAGAGCCTGGAAGAACTCGACGACGTGCAGAAGGTGGACGCCAACTTCGAGATGGACGCCGCAGAAATGGCGAAGGCCTGAACGGCCCCGCGGTGCTGGTACTCGGGATTGACCCAGGCACCGCCACCACCGGTTACGGAGTGGTTCGCGGCAGGGGTGCGCAGGCCATCGCGCTCGTGGAGTGCGGGGTGATTCGCACCAGGGCGCGCGATCCCCTCCCCGCCCGGCTTGATGAGATCTACAGTGGAATCCGCGAGCTCATCACGCGACATGCGCCCGATGTGTTGTGCGTGGAAGACGTGTTCTATGCGCGCAACGTGCGAACGACGATCGTGCTTGGCCACGCGCGCGGCGTGATACTCCTCGCCGCACAGCAGGCCGGCATCGAGATTCACGAGTATCCGCCCGCTGAAATCAAGAAGGCCGTCGTTGGTAATGGTGCCGCCACCAAGGAACAGGTGCAGTTCATGCTGACCCGGCTGCTGCGCCTGAAGGAAGTCCCGCAGCCTTCCGACGCTGCCGACGGCATTGCGGCAGCGCTCGCGTATTGCCTTACGCCGAGCTTCCCGCGACCGGCCCTGCGCGCATGATCTCGCGCGTAACCGGGCGCCTCGTATCGCGTGAACTCGACCGTGTGGAAGTCTTGACGGCCGGCGGCGTGGCCTACGAGCTCGCGATCCCGTTGAGCGTGTATGAAGCGCTGCCGCGTGCTGGAGAAGAAGTCACCCTGGTGACGCATCTCGTCGTGAAGGAGGATGGCTGGCAGCTGTTTGGATTCACCAATGCATTCGAGCGACGGGTATTCCAGCACGTGCTGGCCGCGAAGGGTGTCGGGCCGGCGCTTGCGCTCGCCCTCCTCTCGTCGCTTAGTCCGGAACGGCTCGTGCGCGCGCTCCGCGAGAAGGACATCGCCACGTTGCAGAGCGTTCCCCGCGTCGGAAGGAAGAAGGCCGAGCAGTTGATCCTTGATGTCGCCGACAAGCTGGATGACGTGGCTGCCGGCGCTGGCACGGGGCCGAAAGCAGAAGGTGCCGGAGCAGAGGACGCCATCCGTGCACTCATCTCGCTCGGGTACGGCCGGCCGGATGCGGAGCGTGCAGTTGCCGCAGTAATCGACGAAGCCGGACGCGCCACCACGATCGAAGCGGCGGAACTCGTTCGCCGTGGTCTCACCAAGATTGGAGGAAGACGCTGATGCCGGCGCAACGCACGGCGACGTTCACGGAGTCGGTGATTCGCGAGATGACGCGAGTTGCCCACGAGCACGGCGCGATCAACCTGGCCCAGGGCTTCCCCGATTTCCCGATGCCGACGCCGATGAAGGACGCGGCATGCGCGGCAATTCAGGGGGACATCAACCAGTACGCCATCACGTGGGGTTCGCCGGCGCTCAGGCTCGCACTCTCGCAGAAGTACCGTCACTGGTACGAGATGGAGATCGACCCCGAGCGGGAGATCACCGTCACCTGCGGTGCGACAGAAGCGATGGCCTCGGTATTCCTCGCCCTGATCGACCCAGGCGACGAAGTGATTGTGCTTGAGCCCTTCTACGAGAACTACGGGCCTGATGCGATTCTCGCGCAGGCAAAGCCCGTGTATGTCTCGCTCGAAGCGCCGGACTGGACGCTCAACCCCGATGCGCTGCGAAAGGCCTTCTCGAAGAAGACGAAGGCGATTGTTCTCAACACGCCGCACAACCCGACGGGGCGCGTTTTCACACGCGAGGAGATGTCACTTATCGCCGAACTGTGCGTGGAGAACGATGTCTGGGCATTCACCGATGGCCCGTACGAGCACATGATCTACAGCGGCCACCACCACGAGATCGCGACCTTTCCCGGCATGCGCGAGCGAACGGTCACGATCTCGAGTCTCTCCAAGACCTGGAGCTGCACCGGATGGCGTATTGGCTGGGCAATCGCCCCGCCCCGCGAGACGAATGCCATCCGCAAGGTGCACGACTTTCTTACCGTCGGGGCTCCCGCACCGTTGCAGACCGCGGCCGCCGTCGGCATGGCATTCGACGCGGATTACTACAACCATTTCATGCTGTCATACCGCGAGCGGCGCGATTACCTGTCCCCCGCGCTCCTCGATGCCGGCTTCACGTTCACCGTGCCGGAAGGCGCGTATTACCTCTTTGCGGACTTCTCGGCGATCAGTGATCTCGATGACGTGTCATTCGCCAGGTGGATGGCGAAGGAAGTCGGTATCGCAACGGTTCCGGGCTCGAGCTTCTTCCACAAGGCGGAGTTAGGCAGGAAGTACGTCCGCTTTGCGTTCTGCAAGAAACACGAGACCCTGGAACGTGCGATCGAACGCTTGTCCGAGCTCAAATCCCTCGTCTAGCGGCCGCCGAAGGACAGCGTGATTGCGGCCTGCCCTTCATCGGCGCCTGAGAGCTTCGCGACGGCGCCGCTGACCTGCAGGTTGATGAAGCCGAACTCGAGGCCCAACCCGGCGCCAATGCGCGTGCCTCCGGTGATCGACGCGACGCCAGCGCGAATGGGCAGGAATGGAATGAGTCGGAGTTCCGCGCCCACACCCACGTGGGTCTTCGCCCCGAGCTGGAGACCCTCACCGAGTTGCTGGCGGAATTCACCGGAGAGCGTCAGCGGGCCGAATCCCGTGAACGCGCCTCCCACTGCCAGCGTCGGGCTGAGTTTGAGGTCCTTGACCCGCGCACGAAGTGCAGCGGGTGCGGACGCGTAATCCCGGCCGTCAGCCGTGGCTTCCGACGAGTCAGCGGTGAAGACCACAACGAGCGGACGGTACGAAAACTTCGTCGTGTCCCATGCGAAGGAACTGAATGCGTTGCGCACCACCGCCCCCGCGCGGAACGGGCCCGCCTGCCACGCCGCACCAACGTCGAAGGCCATTCCCGCGCCGCTGATCGCATCGTTGGTGTCCGATACGACCATCGGGAAATTGACACGGACGGCAAGCGGGCTGTCGTCAATGGTTCCGCCACTTTCGATGCCGGTCAGCAGCCCATTTCCGAGGATGTACTTCGCCGTCACGCCCACCGCAAACTTCTGGTTCGGCATTGGTCCCAGCTTGAGCGAAATCGGCTGCGCGTAACTGAGGCCAAGCGTCGTCAGCACGCTGGCGTCGATCGTGGAACCGCCGAGCGTGTACTCCTTGGGCGTCCCGTTGTTGTACCCAGCGTTGCCGAACAGCAGCACTTCCATCAGGGCCGGCGAGAGTTTGCCGTTCGTGAACACTCCCGTCGAGGCCTGCAGCCCGATCCGGCCAACGTTCAGCGCCGCCCACGTCACGCCCGCCTCGCCCGTCATCGACTGCCCGCCTTCGGTGGTGATGAGGTTCACCCAATCGCGTTTCACGGCGTCTGGAATGACCTGCCCGTCATATTTGCTCAGCTCACGGGGCGTCACCGGCCCTGTCCCGACACCGGCATTGATCGGCAGAATCGTGATCGAGAAGCGCGAGTTGCCGGGCAGGCCGAGATTCGCGGGATTCCAGGCAGCGGCGTTGAAGTTTCGCGCAAGGGCGGTGTAGCTGCCTGCAAGCGCAGTTGCCGCCGCGCTCGCGTTGGCGAGCTGTGCCTGCGCCGGTGACGCCAGCGCCAGCGAGAAGGCCGCGACGCTGATGCGTCGAATGATCTCGGTGCGCATCGATCAGCCCCCCACAAGAATGGTCATGCGAATCCTGTTCGCGATGCCGAGTGCCTGGCCCGGCGACACGCTCACGCCGCC
>JBKJKH010000541.1:0-2767 GCA_046597595.1 Gemmatimonadaceae bacterium | reverse complement strand
GAGGAAATGTCGCGTCGACGGAAGGCCGACCAGTCGCCTGCCCCCCCCACCGCCGTACGTGTCATCCCCGAGCACCGGATGCCCCCGAGAAGCGAGATGCACACGAATCTGGTGGGTGCGTCCCGTATGCAGGTGCGCTCGCAACAAATCTGCGGACGAGAAACGCGCCAATTTCGTGAAATCCGTCCGCGATGCCCGCCCCGGAGTGACGATCGCCATCCGCTTCCGGTCTCGTGGATCGCGCCCGATGTTGGCTTCGACAGTGAATCGCTCCTCGTCGAAGTGCCCCCACGAGGCGGCCGCATACCGGCGGACAACCCGGCGAGCGGCGATCGCCGCGCTCATCACGCGATGCGCCTGCTCGCTGCGCGCTACCAGCATCAGACCTGACGTGTCCTTGTCGAGGCGATGCACAATGCCCGCGCGCTCCTCTCCTGCTTCGTCCGCCAGCGGCCCGCCGCGCCCGAGAAGCGCGTTCACGAGCGTCCCACTCCAATTGCCCGGCGCAGGATGCACCACCATGCCCGCCGCCTTGTCGACGACAAGCACATGCTCGTCCTCGAAGACGATGTTGAGCGGGATATTTTCCGGTATGATCTCGCGCCCGGGCGGCGGGGGAATCTGGACCGCTACCGTTTCGCCCGCTCTCGCGCGATAGCTCGCTTTTTCGCGGCGAGCGTCCACAAGTACGTGGCCGTTGGCGATCAACGTGGCCGCCTGCGTACGCGAAAGCGACAGCCGTGCAGCGACGAGGGCATCCAGGCGCGGTGCCGCGTCTTCTCCGACACGAAACTCCTCCCGGCGCGACGCAGCCGCGCCGGTTCCGCTCACGCGCCCCCCGGATCCGGGCTGGGCACCGTGCGCGCCGCTGCGGCCGCACGCCGCGCCCGCTCGTCTTCGCGCTGAAGGACCCAGATCAGGACGACCGCGCCAGTGCTCACGGCCATGTCCGCGACATTGAACGTCCAGAACCGCACGTTGCCCACGCCGATATCGATGAAATCGACGACGCCCGCCCTCCAGCGCAGCCGGTCGAGCAGGTTGCCGATTGCCCCACCGGCAACAAGGGCGATCGCGATCCGGCGCATGCGATCGCCGGGCTCCGCTGCGCGATAGAGTTGCAGCAGCACGCCGAGGATGACGACGGTAAGGATCGAGAACACGTAGCGCGACGCTTCGCCGAGATGGAAGCCGAACGCAACACCGGGATTGAACGCCAGCGTAAAGCGCAGGTACTCACCGAACACTTCGTGCGGGATGCTGCGCGGCGGGAGATACGTGAGTGCCAGGCGCTTTGTGAAGAAATCGATGAGCACGATGGCGATCGTGATCGAGGCGCCCAGCACCGGCGAAAAGTGCACGCGCTGCTCGCGCATTGCTTCCCGTTCGCTCACCGCGATTCGCGATCGGTAGCCGGCAACGGGGTGACCGCCGGAGCGTGACTGCGCTCCGCATCCCGGTCCTCCGCCCACAGCACCCAGGCGAGCAGAATTGCGCCAGTGCTCACCGCCATGTCAGCGACGTTGAACGTGGGCCACCGCAGGTCGCCGAGACCAACATCGATGAAATCGACGACGCCAAGCGGCGAGCGGAGACGATCCATGAGGTTGCCAAGCGCTCCACCACAGACGAGGCCGAGTGCCAGCGTCCGCATCTCGTCGCCCGCCGGTGTGTCCTGGAGCAGGCGCCAGAGAATCCCCAGCGCGCCGATGGTCAGCACGATGAAGATCCAGCGCGAATACGCGCCCAGGTGCAGGCCGAAGGCGGCGCCCGGGTTATAAACGAGCGTCAAGCGCAGCGTGTCGCCGAGGACCTCGTGCGGCATGCGATGCGGCACGAGGCGCTCGACGGCAAAATACTTCGTCACCGCATCCGTCACGAACACGGACGCCACCAGGGACCAGAACAGCCACGTCCGCGAGGGCGCGGCCGCCGCCGCCGCCGGGTCAGGCCAGCTTCTTTCCATCTTCCTCGCGCTGCTTGCACTCGATGCAATACCGCGCGTGCGGCAAGGCATCGAGCCGTTCGAAAGCAATGTCGTTGCCGCAGCTGTGGCACTTCCCGAACGTCTCCGGCGAGCGATACAACCGCCGCAGCGCTTCGTCGATGTGCCAGAGGAAGCGTCCTTCCTGGCTCGCGAACAGGAACGCCTTCTCGCGCTCCATGGCGTCCGTTCCCTGGTCGGCCATGTGGAATGAATAGGAACTGAGATCCCCGTCGGCACCCTGCGGCGTCGAGCCGAAGGTCTCGTCGTAGTGCCCGAGTTCCTTGAGCACGCGTTTCCGCTCCTCCAGCAGGCGCTTCTCGAAGTGCTGCAGCTGTTTCTTTGGCATCGGCTTTGATGCCGGTGCCTTCGTGGCCTTCTTTGCGGAAGAGGGCGATGCCATCTCTACGTGTCCCTGGTCAGGGCGACAAACGCCGCGATCCCATCGAGATCGAGTGCGTGCGTCGCGTGCGTACCCGTTGCCGTACCCATTGCGTGCGTGTCCGTTGCGGAGCCGCGAGCAAATGCGACCTCCTTCGCCAGAACCTCGCCGGCAATCCACGCTTCGTGCGCGCGAACCGCCAACTCAACCTCGGCGTCTCCCCAAATCGCGAGCGAGATCCGGTCGCTCACCTCGAACTCCAGTTCCTTGCGCAGCCGCTGGATCCGGCTGACGAGCTCCCGCGCTATACCCTCGAGACGCAGTTCCGGTGTCACCACCGGATCGATGGCGACGAACCGTCCATTCGCCTCGGCCACCACGACGTCCCCGCTCGCGCGGCG
>JBKJKH010000426.1:0-2557 GCA_046597595.1 Gemmatimonadaceae bacterium | reverse complement strand
CCATTCGCGCGTCAGCACGCATGAAGGATCGCGTGCGGCTGCTCGCGGGGATCAACCTGCGGGACTTCAGCCCGGGCTGGGTGCAGCGTGCCGTCGCACAGCTCGAGGCCGATGCCGCAGCCGGTGCGGTTGGTGTCGGTGAAATCGGCAAGGGTTTCGGGCTGAGCGCGCGAAAGGCGGATGGAAGCCGGCTGAAGCTGGATGATCCGGAACTCGCTCCGATCTGGGCGGCGTGCGCGCGGCTCAAGCTCCCTGTCTTCATCCACACCGGCGATCCGCAGGAGTTTTTCAAGGCGATCGACCTTACGAACGAGCGCTGGCTGGAGCTCTCGCTCTTTCCGGAGCGGCGCTATCCCGCAGATCGGTTCCCGGCGTTTGACGAACTCATGTCCGAGCGGGATAACCTGTTCCGCCGCAACCCAAAGACGACGTTCGTCGCAGCGCACATGGGGTGGCATGCCAACGATCTGGGCCGTCTCGGCAGGCTGATGACAGAACTGCCTAACGTCTATACGGAGGTCGGCGCTGTGCTGTACGACATCGGTCGCCAGCCGCGCAGCGCCCATGACTTCTTCGTGAAGTACCAGGATCGCATCCTGTTTGGCAAGGATTCGTTCCAGCCCGAGGAGTATCCCTATTATTGGCGCGTGTTCGAGACCCGCGACGAATATTTCGACTACTACCGCGGGTATCACGCCTTCTGGAAACTGTACGGCATCGACCTGCCTGACGACGTGCTGAAGAAGGTCTATTACCAGAATGCGATGAAGTTGATGCAAGGGTTGCCGGCGAAATGAAACTCCGATTCTCTCGTGCTGCGCTTGTCCTGACGCTGCTCAGCAGCAGGCTTGGCGCGCAGCAGGTCGACTGGCCCGCGCTGCAGTCCGAAAGCGTGCAGATCCTTTCCGACTACCTGCGCGTCAACACGACCTTCCCTCCGGGCAGCGAGCTGGAGGGCGCGCGCTTCCTGAAGCGCATTCTCGACCGGGAGGGGATCGAGGCACAGATCCTCGATACGGTGGAAATCGGCGCGGGCCGGGCAAACCTGTATGCGCGGCTTCGCGGTACAGGGGCGAAGAAGGCCATCGCCCTCGTCCATCATATAGATGTGGTGCCGGCGGTTCCGGCCTATTGGACGGTCGATCCCTATGCCGGCACGATCAGGGACGGCTTTGTCTATGGCCGCGGCGCACTCGACATGAAGGGGCAGGCGGTGGCGCACTTGATGGCTATGATCGCGCTCAAGCGCGGTGGCGTGCCTCTCTCCAGGGACATCGTCTTCATCGCTAACGCGGACGAGGAACAGGGCGGATCCGGCGCGCGCATCTTTACTGAGCGACACCCCGAGCTCGTGAGGGATGTCGAGTATCTCTTTACCGAAGGGGGCGACAACCCGGTGAAGGACGGCACCGTTCGCTACTACGGTGTCGGCGTCGCCGAGAAGCGCCCTTTCGGTTTGCGTCTCGTGGTACGAGGGGTGCCGTCACACGGCTCACGTCCGACGAAACAGAATCCAGTTCCGCGCCTGGTTGCTGCGCTCGACCGTGTCGCGCGCTACGAAACACCGTTGCGCGTGATGCCCGGCGTCGACCGGTATTTCAGGGCTCTGGCGAAGTCCTACTCAGGCCGTCAGCGCGCCTGGCTCACCGACGTGCGCTCGGCGGTGAAGACACCGGCGGGCCGGGCCTGGATCACGGGCGACCTCTACTGGAACGCGATACTTCGCAACACCATCTCGCTCACCCAGCTCACGGGATCGTCGAAGAACAACGTGATTCCACCGGAGGCGTCCGCGTACCTCGACATTCGCCTGCTGCCCGACCAGGACTCCTCGGCGTTTCTTGCCGAGATGAAGCGCGTCATCAACGATTCCCTCGTCGAGGTGGTACCGCCGGCCACGATGCGCGCGCGGATGTCGAACCCCACGGACACCGATCTTTTTCGCGCCATCGAACGCGCGACGCGCGATCGCGACCCCCGTGCCGTCGTCACGACACCGATGTTCACTGCGGCCACTGACCGGCCCTTTTACCGCGCGCTTGGGATCATCACCTACGGCTTCGATCCATTCCGGGTCGAGAGCGCGGACATGCAGAAGGGGATGCACGGGAACGACGAGCGCCTGTCGATCGAGAATGTCGGCTTCGGCGTGCGCTATCTGTACGACGTTCTCCGCTACGTGCAGTAGGCTGCGGCGCGGCGTGCGCGTCGCGTGCATGGGAGGGTGCGGCAAATTCTTAAGGATCGATGCCGGACAATAAGGCGAATGTGTCGCCGGGTGCCGGGTGGCTGGGGGTTTTGTAGCACAAACCGTGGGACGGGTGCTACGGTATTGCGCGCGGCGAAACCCGTAGGCAGGCGCCGCCGCAAAGGCAATCACTTGCATGCCAACGCCTTGGAATCGGGCAGGCCTACCCTTCTCATTACGCACGCCTCTTGCTCGCTGATACACAAGATCACCCGCGGAGAATGCGTATGAAACGGTTCATTGGTTTACTTCTGCTCGTTCCTGCCCTCGTTAGCGCGCAGGCACCCTTCTCGACTGGGGAGAGCTCAG
>JBKJKH010000413.1:0-2925 GCA_046597595.1 Gemmatimonadaceae bacterium | reverse complement strand
CCGCTCCAGTCGCTCATTACCGACGACGACGCACATGGCATCGTCGACAGCTTCGTGTACGGCGTCTCGCTCAACCGCATCGCGCGACAGGTTGTGGGATTTCCGAACCTCTTCATCCTGCCGAGCGGCAGCGAGCCAATCGCGCACGACGAGGTGTTCCGCAATCCACGCTGGGGGAGGCTCTCCGGCGGATTTCAGGAGGTTGGCGCGCTCCTCCTGCTGGCGGTGACCGACGATTCCGCGGCGCTCGCGTCGCTGATCGCGAATACTGACGGCGCCGTCGTGGTCGGGACGGACGTGATTCTGGGACCGGACGTGCGCATGCTGGCAAGCGTCATTCCGCAACGGTCCAGCGGAAATCTCATCACGCCCGACCGTGGAATCGCGTCGGTCGATGTGCCGCTACCCGTGGGCCGCGTGATTACTCCCCGACCGACGCGTCCGGTCACGATTGCGAAGCGCTCCGCATTGATGCGTGTGAAGGCAGCGCTGCGCCCGGCCCGCCGGTGGCTTCCCGTCATCATCGGCGGAGGGCTTCTCGGACTGCTGGCTGCCATCGCGGTCGCCCGACGCGGCGACGCGCCGCCTGCGGGCGCCAGCGGGGCGGCCTCATCCAGTGCCGCCCGGGGAGACACGACGGCGGTTGCTGCCGTCGTGCCGATGGCCATCATCAACCGTGAAGATTCCGCGCGCGCGCTGCGATGGAGTGTGCGCGTCATCGCGCATAACACGGAGGCGGGAGCGCTGCTGACCGTGAAAGAGACGCTGGCCGGGCTCGCCGCGCTCACGTACTCCCCAGTGATCGTTTCGGGAGGAGCGCGGTGGTATCAGGTGTACGCCGGAGCATTTGCCACCCGCGAGCGCGCCGACTCCATGCTGGTTGCCCTGCGCGAAGACGGACGCATCGCCAAGGATCAGGGACAGGTGATAGAGCGCCCGGTTCCGCTTGCCTTTCGCGTGCTCCGCGATGCCTCGCCACAGGAAGCATCGGCGGCGCGCAAGCGCTTCCTGGCTGAGGGATTCCCGGCCTATTCACTCGTGCAGGACAACGGAGGCGTGGCAGTCTACACCGGCGCCTTCGAGAGCGAGGCGCACGCGGCGCTCGCCCTCACTACAATTCGTTCGGCGCATCCAGACGCCGAGCTCGCGTATCGAACCGGGAGACCGTAATCAGTGCGTTTGACCAAGTTGGAGATGCAGGGCTTCAAGTCGTTCGCCAACGACACCTTCCTGTTGTTCGAACCGGGCGCGACGATGATCGTCGGGCCAAATGGCTGCGGCAAGTCGAATGTCTCCGACGCAGTCCGGTGGGTGCTCGGCGAACAGCGCGCGCGCGCCTTGCGTGGGGCGAAGATGGAAGAGGTCATTTTCCAGGGTTCCTCTGCGAGACGAGCCGTGAATGTCGCGGAGGTCTCGCTGTATTTCGAGAACCACGACGGCGCGCTGCCCGTGCCGTATCAGGAAGTCGTGCTCACGCGCCGGTTGTCGCGTTCGGGTGAGAGTGAATATTTCCTGAACCGGGTGCCCTGCCGCCTGCGCGACATTCAGGATCTTGTTCGCGGCACGGGGCTCGGGGCGGATTCCGGCGTGGTCATCGAGTCCAGGATGATCGATGCCCTGCTCTCCGACCGCCCCGACGAACGCCGCGAGTTGTTCGAAGAGGCCGCGGGCGTAGGCCTGTATCGGGATCGGCGCCGGACAACCGAACGCCGCCTCGAGGAAACGTCGCTCGATCTCCAGCGCCTCGACGACCTCATCGGCGAGGTGCAGAGCCAGGTGCGCGCGCTCCAGCGCCAGCGCCGGCGCGCCGAGCGCCACGCGGAGCTGACAGCGCGCCGCTTTTCGGTGGAGCTGACGCTCGCCACGCGGGAGATCGACGCATGGCATGACGAACTTGCGCGCCTCGAGCAGCGCGTCACGGACTTGCGCGAGCAGGCACCGGCGGCCGACCAGCGCGTGAATCGCGCCGAGGCGCAGCGCGACGAAGCGTTTGCCGCGCGTTCGGGCGCTGACGCCAGTCGCGCCGAGTTGCAGCGGCTTGCTGCCGCGCAGAAGCAGTCGGTGACGGAGTTACAGGGCGAGATTGCGGTCGCGCAGGAGCGCCAGCGACATGCGCTTGAACGCCGCGAGCGCGCGGAACAGGAGCGTCGCGAGGGCGTAGAGATTGGGGAACGCGTCGCGGCGGAGCGCGAGCGCTCGGCGCGCGAGCGGGCCGCCGCGGAATCAGAAGTGCGCGCGGGCGAGGAAACGCTGGCGGCTCGCACGTCCACCGAAGAGCAGGCGCGCGCCGCTGTGTCCGCCGGCCGTCTGGCACTTGACGCAAGCGAGCGCCAGATGCGCGAACTGCGTGACCAGGCGCGG
The DNA here is from genome assembly GCA_046597595.1 of Gemmatimonadaceae bacterium. Taxonomy (GTDB): domain Bacteria; phylum Gemmatimonadota; class Gemmatimonadetes; order Gemmatimonadales; family Gemmatimonadaceae; genus JBKJKH01. Next base: position 564 of record JBKJKH010000413.1, on the reverse strand, counting down.
CGCACGGAGTTGGAGCGTGACGGCGCGCGCCGTGAGCTGCAGGAGATCGAGCAGCGCGTGGCAACGCTCGAGGAGGAGCGCACGCAGCTCGGCGATGCGCACGCGACACTTGCGCGCGAAACTGGAGCGGCGGACGACCAGCTCGGCGAAGTTCGCGAGCGCGCAGCCGGCCTCGCATCACAGCTGGAGCAGGCACGGGCGGAGATGGCCTCGGCGCGCGAGCGTGAGACCGCGTCGCGCGGTGAGCTCTTCCGCTCGGACGAGGCGATGACATCGCTGCGGGGCAGGGTGGATGCACTCGAGGCCCTGGAGCGTGAGCGCGTGGGTCTGGCACCTGCGGCCGCGCGCTTGCTGGAAGCGAAGGCGCGCTTTGGCGACGGCGCAGTGCTCGGTCCGCTATCCGATTTCATGACCGCCAACTCCGAGTCGGCACTCGATGTCGAACGCTTCCTTGGCGCGACCGTGCATGCGGTGCTCGTGCGCGATGAAGCGGCCGCGGAGCAGGTACGGGAATGGCACGCCGTGACCAATCCTGGCGCGCTGCTGCTACTGCCACTCGACGCG
>JBKJKH010000318.1:0-7716 GCA_046597595.1 Gemmatimonadaceae bacterium | reverse complement strand
CTTCCGCGTCGGTCACGAGCCCCGTGCCAAACAGCGAGAGCGCGGCCCAGCGGAGATACAGGCTCGGCACCCCGACGCTGCGGAAACGGAGCGGCGGCGATGTCCATTCCACCTGTGCCTTGCCGTACGACGCACCACCAACCTGGTTGATGCCGAGTCCGGGAAAGCTCTCCGTGTTCCGGAACTGCTTGATCTCCCGGTGATCCACCCAGTTGTTGGCGAAGCCGCCGAAGTAAAACCTGGCAAAGGGATCGTTCCGGTGACCGCCTAACGCCGAGCCTGCAGCGGCGCGGAACCAGAGCGATGAGTGGTCAAGCGGGAGCAAGAACCCCTTCGCGGCGTCCATACTCAGACGAGGCAGCAACATCCCGTCGACGTAATTGCTTCGGAGGGCCGCATCCCACGTCTCACCCACCTCGTTGTCGATCGCGCCGAGGGACTTGCGGAGTGACTTCCAGGCTAATTCGCCGTTGAGCGACGCGAGCCTGTCGAATGAAGCAGCGACATTCTGGAACTCGGGCACGGTCGCGAGTCCGCCGTACCCGGCGGCCTGCACCGTGTACCCGAAACTGGTGGGCCCATCGAAATAAAGATTGCCCGCATACTGGGCTGCGAGCGAATACCCCCGGCGGCTCGTCTTCGTGGGACCGACGAGGTCGTAGAAGTCGGCGCGGTTGAGCGCGCCGGTCACCTTCCAGTTCCAGTGTCGGAAGACCGCCCGCATGTGCAGGCGCTCGTACGTGTCGAGGTTCTGTCCGGGAGAATAGGACGTCGTCAGCTGGAGGTTGGTGGCGCCGATGCGGTCCGAGAAGTTGAAGCGCAGGCCGCCAGCCACCGCGTAGTTGCCGGCGGCATCCTCATAGCCTTCAACGACTGGATACGCATTGTCCAGCTTGAAATTCCGTGACGTGCTGTAGCGGCCCGTTGCCGCCGCGAGCGAGTCGATGCTCGGCGCCGGAGCCGATCCCGGCATCCACGTCTGCACATCACGCCGTTTGTCCGCGATGTCGTTGCCGAGGAATCGGATCGCGCTCACGTTGGAGGCAACCGCGTTCGGAATCATCGAGGGGACGAATCCCGTACGGGAATACGCAAATACCACGAGTGAGTCGCGGGAGACGGGCAGTGGCTTGAAGAACCCGGTTTCCGCATTGCTCAGCGGTTCCATTTTCCGGCGCGCGAAGTCGTAGCGGAAGACGTTCGAGACACCGGAGTAGTAGGAGGAACCAAACAGGAAACGTCCGTCGGGCGAGAAGACGAAGTTCGATGGCGACCATGCGCCAAATTCAAACAGGACTTCGGGCGACGCGTCGCCGGCAAGCAGGGACGCGATTTTCATGCGTACGAGGCGCTGGTCGCCGTTCACTTCTGACATTGACCCGATCAGCGTCGTCCCGTCAGGCGAGACGTCAAGGTCGAACAGGTCTTTCCCATACGGCAGTGTGTGGACCTGTTTCCACTCCGTCCACGGGTGTGGGAGACGGACGAGCGTCGAGAATCCGTTGTCGTGCCTGACGCCCCAGAGCGAGCGGTCGGCAGCGTTGAACACGAGGTCGCCGATCCTCGCGTTCCGCATCAGCGTGCGCGTGTTGCCAGTGTTCAGGTCGAGCGCCTTGAGGTGGCGCCAGTCAGAATTGTTGGTGGTAAAGAACAGTGTTCTCGACGCCGGGTCGAACACCAGCGATGTCACGGACAGTCCTCCCGCACCGATGACGTCCTTGATCCGCGTGAACGTGCCTGACGCAATGTCGATCGATGCGATGTGCGCTTCCTGTCCGGGATAGCGCACGGCCACGAGGATGCTGCCCGTCGCCGTATCGTGATACGCGCGGGAAACGGAGCCGAGGACGCGGGACGTGAGCGGACGCGCGCGCGTCGTGGGATGACGCCGGATCGAGTCAAGGTTGGCGCGCTGCCATTCGCGCTCCCAGTCGATCCAGCGCGACCATTCCGCCTCGAGGGAGCGGCCGTACACCTTGCGGAACTGGGACGAGAAGTAGCTGCGGCTTCCTTCGCGCCGGTTGACCCATGCCAGCAGTGAATCGTTGCCGTGGCGGAGCGCGAGGTAGCTGATGAAGCGTGTGCCGTAGAGGTACGAGTTGGATCCGACCTGGAAGTCGACGGTGGTGCCTTCTGATTCCAGTCCGACCACGTCGTAGAAGCCGATGCTGTCACGCACGAGGGTGCGAAACACCATCTCGTCGTACGGGCCGATGGCGCGACCCATCCCACCGTTCATCCAGGTCTCGAGGTAGGTCGCGACCCCCTCCAGGAACCAGCGGGGCGTGTACCACCGCGGTGTGGTGAGGTAGCTGTACACCATCGACATGGGCGATTCCGCATCGGGCGTGACTTTCCCGGCGAAGAGTGCGCGGTAGAACCGGTCGGATGAGGTGGCCTTGTCCGTCGTGACGATGTGGGCCAACTCGTGATTCATCGACGACGCCATGCGTTCGGGTGCAGGCGCCGACTCGTATTCGTGGCCGTAGGGCGCGATCCCGATCGTGACGTGATTCTCCGGCACCGGGCGCGCGCCGGCGTTGCCGTAGTGCCAGAGATCGTGCATCAGGATGTTGATCCTGCCGTCCGGTGTGTAGTCGAACAGCCTGCGGTGGAACGCCAGTGCGTTCTCGAACGTCGCGACGACCTGGGGTACGAGGTATGACTGGAGGGGTGACGTATAGACGAGCCGCATCGTGCTCGTCTCGATCGCCTGGAACTGCGCGGCGAGTGCGGACGGCAGGAGGACAAACAGTCCGGCTAGAGTATGGGCGCGCATGGGCCCCAAGATACGGCTCGTCGCAGGGGCGCGTAGGGGGCGATCGTTGGCATTCGGAGGCGAGTGAGGCGATGCCCTCCGTGCGCCCATGGCAGCACTGCCAAACAGCGGCAGTACTGCCATCGGTTCGCTCTTCGGGCATCCCCTCACCCGCCCATTGGCACCGCCTCATTGTCCAATCGGGCCGCCTCACTCGCCGCTGCGCGCGCCGCGCGCGTGCGCGGCATGGCTCTCGTCTCGAGCGAAACCGCCTGACGCAGGCGCGTCAGGAAGCGGATCAGCGTCTCCAGCGAGAAGCGCCCGAGCCGTCCACGCCGAAGGTCGGAAATCCGCGGCTGATCAGTGCCCATCAGGCTCGCGACGTGGTGAGCGTGCCGGCCATCGATCAGCTCGACGATGCGCGCGGCCGCCTGTCGCTTCAGCTGTGGGATCGGATCGATCGGGAGCATAATCGAATCGTGCGCGCGCAACGACAGGAGCACCGCATCGGACTGTTGCATTCCGGTCCCCAATGGCGCGTGGGAGGTGGCGTCCAAAGCGCGAGCAGATGGCGATGCTGCCGCTGTTGGGCAGCATCGCCATTGTCGCGCGACGGACGTCACCTCCCAGGCACCCAGAGCGCAATACGAAAAGGCCCCTACTCTCGTGAGAGCCGGGGCCTTGCCGCGAATCACCAGCCGATCAACTCATTGCTGGCGCATCGCCTCACTCATGAAGGCCTCAGAGAGCTGCTGGTTCCGAGCCACGGCGCGGAACATCTCCGCCGACTGGAGCTGATGGAACGCATCGTTGGCCATCACCTTCCGGAACGCGTCGTTCGCCATCACGCTCCGGAACGCGTCGTTCGACATTGCGTTGCGGAATGCGTCGTTCGCCATTGCGTCCCGGAAGACATCGCTCGACATCGCCTTGCGAAAGGCCTCGTTGGCCATGGCCGAGCGGAATGCCTCATTGGACTGCACCTTTCGGAACGCATCACTCGCCAGCACACTGTGGTACGCCTCATTTGCCTGCAGCTTGCGCATCGCTTCGCTGCTCTGTGCCGACCGCAGCACCTCGTTGTTCTGCGCTTTCCGGAACGCATCCTGCGCCTCGAGGGAACGATAGGCCTCGCTCGCCATCAGCTCGCGGTACGCGTCACTGGCCATCAGTTCGCGATACATCTCGCTCGACATCAGCTCGCGATACGCCTCGCTGGCCATCAACTCGCGATACGCCTCGCTGGCCATCAGTTCGCGATACGCCTCGCTCGCCATCAGCTCGCGGAACGCATCGCCGGCCATCACCTTGCGGAAGGCTTCGTTCGCCTGCAGCTCGCGGAAGGCGTCATTGTGCATTGCCTCGCGGAAGACGTCGCTCTTCACGAGGTTCAGGATCTCGTGGTTCTGGAACAGCACCTGGATCTCGGGATTGGCGATTGTCACCTCGCGCACGGTCAAGGGCTTGCCGCGATACCGCGATGCCTGCTGGACGCCGCTGATACTGTCGCCCTCGGCGCCTCCAATCGTGCCGCCTTCATTACTCGTCGGCGGGTACCCAACCACCGAAAAACCGATAATGGCGACGACCGCCACCACTGTACTGACGCCGAGCAGTGCTTTCTTCGTGATCATCGCATCCCCCATTCGAATTGTGGCCGAGCTTAGTTGCAGCATGAAGTCTCGAAACGACGCCTGTGTGTTCCTTCGTACCGGCGAGGCGCGCGCGGTGGGCGGAAGCGCAGCGAGGATTGCCCGGCGGAGATGCGCCGGTGGTGCTCGCTCTCCGGCTACGGCGAGCAGCGCGGTCAGTTCGCGCAGCTCCGCCGCCACGGCGCGCGCCTCGGCATTCTGTTCCATCAACAACCCGTAGGCAGCACTCGTCTCCGGCGTGTCTTCGCCATCGATTGCCCGGTGGATCAGCTCGACCTGTTCCGGTGTGAGCATCGTTACGCTTGCTGCGCGAGCAGTGCGAGGCGCAGCCGTTCGCGCGCTGTGAACAGGCGCGACTTGACCGTGCGGACGGGAACCTCGAGTACCTCGGCGATCCGCTCGTAAGAGAGCGACACGAAGTGCCGGAGCACGACCACCGCCCTGTCGTCAGGCCTGAGGTGCATCAGCGCCGTTCTCACTCGATCCTCCGCCTCCCCCGTGTGGTCGGCCGCACCTTCGCGCGCCGGGATGTCCGCATCGTCGTCCAGCGTAATCGTTCGCTTCCGCCGCTTCACCTGGTTCAGCGACTCGTTGATCGTCATGCGATAGAGCCAGCTGAAGAACCGGTACTTCGAGTCGTACGAACTCATCGAGACAAACGCGTTGCAGAACACGGTCTGCGTGACGTCCTCTGCATCCTGCACGTTGCCGAGCATCCTGAGCGCGAGATTGAACAGCGGGCGTTGGTAGCGATCGACGAGAGCGCCAGCGGCCTCCCCATCGCCACCCAGGTACCGCTTCACGAGGGCGCGGTCTTTTTCGTCCTGTGCTGCAGGTGTCTCGTCCAATTACAACCCAGGGCGGCAAAAGTTGGAGGCGCCATTTGTATCCCGGCGGGGGTAACGTGCATCCAGCGTCGCGGGAGGGCAAACCCGCTGTGGCTGAAAAGGTTGACAGATCGGGACCGGGGCTGAGTGATTCAGCGCACGCGGGAGGGCGGGATGTCTACAGGCTTCCGATTGTCGATCGGCGCGGATCCGCACGGAGCGGCGAAGGTCAACGAGGCGTTTGCCGGCTTCGCGGATGCGCACGCCATGCCAGCCGCAGTACGGCGAAGCATCAGCGTCGCACTCGATGAGCTGCTGACGAACACCATATTGTACGGGTTGGCGGGTGATCCGGGCGATCGGGGCGAGGTGACGGTCGACGCCGAGCTGCATGCGGATCGGTTGGAGGTGACGCTCAGTGACAACGGCAGGCCGTTCGATCCGTTCACTCGGTCCGCTCCCGACACGACGTTGTCGGTGGAGGATCGCCCGATTGGGGGGCTGGGAATTCACCTGGTCCGCCGGTTAGTGGACGATGTGAGGTACGAGCGCCGCTCCGGTCGCAACATCGTCGTGCTGACGAAGCGGCTGGCCGGCGGCGCCGCGGCAGAACACCTGTCAGGGGGAAAGGGAGCAATGGAGATCAGCAAACGCCAGCAGGGTGAGGCGTGGATTGTCGCGATTGCGGGGAATCTCGACAGCGGGACGTCACCCCGCGCACAGCAGGAACTGGAAGCGATTCTCGCCGGTGGCGCTCGCAAGCTGGCGGTGGATTTCTCGTCGCTGGACTACATCAGCAGCGCCGGCCTCCGTGTCCTGCTCGGCGTAGCCAAGCAGTTAGGCGCGAAGGGTGGAGCGCTGCGCACCTTCGGGCTGAATCAGACGGTGCGCGAGGTGTTCGACATTTCCGGGTTTTCGACGATTCTCCCGGTGTCTTCATCCGAGGAAGAGGCGCTGAAAGCGTTCTAGCGGTCGTTCCTTCATGAGCAACTACCGGGTGGACAAGTTCGGTAAACTGCTTTCGACCTCTCGCCGAGCCTCTGCGAGTCGCCGCATGTCCTCCCCAAGACCACGTGCGGCGTCCATCAGCGTCGTAAGTGGCGCGAGATCGCCGGCGTTGGCGTGCAGGCGAAGCAAGTCGAGCCGGATACTTTCGAGCGCAGCGACGCTTTCGCCGAGGTGCGCCGCAGCCGCTGCGCGACGCGCCGCCAGCGACTCGGCGTCGGACGACCCTGAAGGAGCGAGTGCGGCGACCACCTCCGCCTCTGCGCGCGCTCCCGCCGCCTCCGCCTCGAGCGCCGCAACGGTCGCCGGAAGCTCCGCGAGCTGTTCCCGCAACTCTTTCGGCAACGCCGCAAAGAGCTCCGACGCGGCGACTCCGAGTGCGACCTCCGTGGCGCGGAATGCCGACGCACCAGTCAGGCGCGAGCGATCCGGCGCGCCGAGCTTGCGGGCGATCCACGCGCCCAGCGGGCTGCGCCAGAGGAGCGCGCGCAGCCCGGGCTTGATCTGGTCGCGGACCGCATCCGGCACCATCTGCACGTCGAGCATGTTGCACGTTACGCCGAGCACGACGGTCGTGACCAACGGCAACACGAAGGGCCACGGTCCGAGCGTGCGCTCGTGGACGACATCCGTCAGCGCCAGGGAAAGCGTGACCGCACCCCAGGTTCCGGCGCCATAAAACGCCGCGCGCAGCAGCCGTGCTGCGCGTGTTTCCAGATCTTCGCCCGCCAGTGCTTCGCCCTCAGACCGCTCGCGCGCCGCAACATCCAGCGCAGTGCGGAGGTCCGCGAGCGTGTGCCCTGAACGGAAAAGGCGGCGCGCCTGATTGAGCTGATACCCAAGCAGCGGCAGCAGCGCAGACACCGCGAGCGTCCCGAGGACTACGACATCGAGCAGTCGCCGGAGATTCCCGAATTCCCCATGATCGTAGATGTTGGCGAGGTTGCCGACCGTCATCAGCGTGAATCCGCCGGACGCCGCGAGATATGCGAGTGTGGCAGGATTGCTCGAACCAAGCCAGGCACGCAGCGTCGCTGGGAGAGGCGGACGCGTATCCACCGTGGGAACGAGTGCCGCTGCCAGCGCTTCCCCGTCGGCGAAGCGGGCCGCGGGATCGCGGGCAAGGCACCGGTCGATCGCCACGCCAAGTGCCGCTGGCAACCCCGGCGCGGCATGCCGCACGCTCGGAGGCGCCTCCGTCGCCTGGCGCACGAGCAGGGCGTGCAGATTTGGCGACTCGAACGGCAGGCGGCCACTCACCGCGAGATACCCGACAACGCCTAACGAATAAATATCGCTGCGTCCATCGACCAGCTCGCTCGCGGCCTGCTCCGGGCTCATGAAGTGCGCGGTGCCCGTGATCTTTCCGGGCTCGGTCGAGGGGCCGGCGCCCCCGCCCGTGTGGGCGATGCCGAAGTCCGTCACCAGCGCGCGGTCCGTGCCCGCTTCGAGCATGATGTTGTCCGGCTTCACG
>JBKJKH010000321.1:0-9863 GCA_046597595.1 Gemmatimonadaceae bacterium | reverse complement strand
CCACCGCCTCATCCAGCGCCGTCCGCGCCGCTCCGGCGGTGCTGTAGCGGGCGATGAGCGCCCGCGCCTGTGATTCACTGCGCGCAGCGCCCAGCAGGACCGCAATCTCCCGTGTTTCGCCGGGCTCGAGGTCGATCGTCATCTGCATCGCGGCGCAGGGGTCGAACCCCACTCCTGTTGATTCCGCGAGCCGCGGACGTCGCACACCGGCTGGCTTGCCGAGATGTCCGTTCCGCCCCACGAACTCGCGGCGGTCCGCCGTATAGCTCGCCAGCGGTTCGCTCACATAGGAAAACGCCGTGACGTCCGCAAAGGCGCGATCGAAATAGTTCTGCGCAAACAGCGCGTTGCTCTCGTGGTCGAAGAACGTGCGCACCTGGTGCTGGGTGTGCTCGCGCATCACGCCCAGCGTCCACTCCGTATAGCTCGTGAGGCGGATCTTCCGCGCCTTGTCGCCATGATTCTGGAGTTTCAGCAGCGAGATCTTCACCATGTCCCGCTCCGGCACGCCCAGGACAAGCGTGCTCCCGATCCCTGCATGCTCCTGCGCGAACACGGTGCAGCCGTGCGCATGCCGGACCGTGAACAACGCGCCGTGATTCACCGGTGCGGGTGTCGCACTCCACGTCTCGTGAGTGTCCTCGTCCGTGATGTAGATGCATTCGCCGACCGGATCCGAGACCGGATCATTCGCCCATGGCGTGAGGCGGTAGAAGTAGCTGTTCTCCGCCCAGGTGTATCCGCCACCACGCTCGGTGATGACGAAACCACCCTCCTGGTTCGCGATGACATTGGACCACGGCGCGGGTGGCAACACCGCCGCGTCGAGCCGCATCTCGTACTCGCCCTCACGGTTGATACCGCCGATGAGGTTGAACATGTCCAACCGGCGCGGATCTGCGATCGGCCGGGTTATCCGGGGAACCGCCGGTACAGAAACAGAACGCGGAATCACCAGCGTTCCGCTTGGCGGCATGAGCGGCGGGTGCGTCAACGCGAACATCCCGGACGCGCGTGAGCGACGCCCGGCACCTGTCCAGCTGCCTCCGGCCTGCTGGTACTCCGGTCCCGTCTCGCTCGGAGCGAGCAGCTCGGAGTCCATCGCTTCGAGCACCTTGCCGATGCCAAGTCCATCGCACGCGACGTGCACGCGCGCCGTAGCGCGGAGCATCGCGAGCACGTCGTCGTTCAGCAGTTCCTTCCGCCGGATGAACACGCCGCCAGGCTGGTCCATCAGCGTTGCTTCGCTGGATGCCATCACGGTCGCGAGCAGCTGGTCGCCCAGCTCCTGGAGATACGTTGGCGGATGCGCGTTAAGGAAAAGGACATCCACCATCATCCCCTTCAGCCGCCAGTACTGGTGCGCACGCAGCAGCTGCCGCACGGTCGGCATTCCGGCGGCCGAGTCGATGATCGCAAGGAGTATTGGCCAATCGCCGGACACACCGGCAGACCAGAGCAGTTCCTGGTGCCCTCGGTTCGCCGCCAGTTCGTGCTGCGGCGCGCGTATCGGGGCGTACGAGTTGAAGAGATGACCCGCAAGCTGCTGGTACATCGCCGCCTCGGCGGGTGTCATGCCGAGGTCGCGGAGTTCCACCTGCGCCTGCGTCCACGAGAGATCGAGTGAGCGCTGCGCTGCGTATGGATCGTTGTACCGGTCCGCCAGCTCCTCGGCACGCGCGCGCGTTTCGGCAACCAGCGTCGTGAACGCCACGCGCGCGAGCTGGCCCGGTGCAAGCCGCACGCGCACGCGCAGCGACATGATCGGGTCGAGGACAGCGCCCACCGTTCCGGACAACTCCGAGCCCGAATCGAGCGCAGCCGGGTCGCGGCTGCTGCGGCCTCGCCCGATGAAGCGCCCGCGATCTGTCTCATACGTGACCTCACCGACTTTCTCCTTCCCGCACGCGACGACATGCACACACCAGCGACGCGCTTCGTTCGCGGCACGCGGGCGGCGTGAGGCGAGAATGGCCCCGAGATTCGGCAGCCATTCCGTTTCCACGAACAGGTTGTGGAACGCCGGGTGGGCACGATCCGCGTCGGGCCGCGTCATCACGACTTCGCCGTAGCTCGTGAGTTCGATGACGCGCGGTTCCTGCGAGTGATTCGTGACGGTGATGCGCCGGACTTCAGCGCCATCCTCCGGCACGACGGTGATGTCGTTCTGCGTCTCGATGTTCTCGTCGCGACGGTGGAACGTGATGCGATCGGTCGCGAAGATGGCCCGGTACCAGTCGGCTTTCGTGCACGTCGGCTGGTGCGACGCGCTCCACGTGCGATTGGTCGTCACGTCACGCACGTAACACCACTGCCCCCACTGGTCCTGCGTCCCATCGTTGCGCCAGCGGGTGACGGCGAGTTCGCCGTAGCGACTATATCCGCCGCCGGCATTCGTGAGCATCACCGTATACGGCGTGCCGCCCAGCAGGCCGATATGCGGGTACGGCGTGTCAGGGCTCTCGATGACGCGAACCGCAGGCTGCTCCTGATCCTCGTTCGGCAGCACGTCGTCCGGATCACTGTCCGGAAGATCCTGCATCACCAGGCGGCGAGGCACGCGCTCGAACAGCACCAGTTCCGCAGCGCGCACCATGGGATCGGTATGGAACCGCTCCTGCCACCGGCGCCCTTCGAGCGCGTTGTGGAGTGCGACGAGCCCCATCCCGATATGGTGCGCGAAGTACGCGGACACCACCGCGCGCTCCGAGTTCGCTGCAGGCCTCGTGTAGTCGATCGCCTCACGGAACCCGTAGGGGCCGAGCGCACCCTCGTTCTCGAGCACCGCGAGATTCCGCATCGCCTCGTGTGGCTCGACCTGGATGGCGAGCAGGGAGGCATATGGCGCGACGACGAGATCCTTGCGGAGCCCGCGCTTCAGGGCAAGATCGGGAACGCCAAAAGCCTTGTACTGATAGGTCTGCTCGCGGTCGCGCACGTTGTACGCGCTTTCCGAAATGCCCCAGGGGACGCCACGCTCGACTCCGTACTCGATCTGCCGACGCACGGCGCCACGATACGTCTGGTCCAGCAGTGTGAACGGGAAGTTCCGCATCACGAGTGCGGGCATCAGGTACTCGAACATGCTCCCGCTCCAGCTCACCAACGCCGCTGCGGTGCCCCGCTGCGTCAGCGTGCGGCCAAGACGGAACCAGTGTTCGAGCGGAACGTCGCCCTTGGCGATGGCGAGGAAGCTCGCGAGCCGTGACTCCGATGCGAGCAAGTCGTAGAACGAGTTGTCGAGCTGCGCGGTCGCGACGTGGTAGCCGATCGAGAAAATCTTGCGGCGTGTATCGAACAGGAACGTGAAGTCCGTCTCGTTCACGTATGCCTGCGAACGCTGCGCGATCGCGTCGAGACGACGCTGCTCGTCGAGGAGGGCCGCGTCGGGCCGGCCGATCTCGAGCGCCGCGTTGGCAGCAAGCGCGCGACTCCACGTGATCCATCGCCCCGCTTCAGCGGCCGTTTCGACGATGGCCAGGTCGCCTGCGAGCGCTTCCGCCGGAGCGAGCGCCGTATCGACCGACACGAACATCGCGACAGCGGCTTCTCCTTCGTGTGCCTGCTGTCCAGGCGGTGTGCGCAGGGCTTCGAGCGACGCCTTGAGTGCATCAGAGCACGCCCGGAGCGCCTGCCACGCTGCGGGCTCCGCGACCGCGCCCGATGTTCCCTGATCGCGCAGGAGGTCGCGAGCCAGTTCCAGCGACGTGATGAGGCCACGGCGATACGCGGCAATCGATGCGGAGCGCTCTCCCTGGCTCACGTCGCGCAGCTCGAGGCACGCATGCTTCAGGGCGAGCATGTGCCCCACAAAGTTGCCACTGTCTACCGTCGAGACGTACGCCGGCTCGAGCACGGAGAGAGACGCCAGGTCGTACCAGTTATAGAAGTGGCCGCGGAACCGGCGCAGGCGCTCGAGCGTGCGCAGGATGTTCTCCACGCGCGTGATCATTGCGCTGCGCGTGAGAAAGCCGAGATCGTGCGCGCTGACAGTCGACAGGAGCTGCAATCCAACGTTCGTTGGCGACGTGCGCAGCGCGACGACCGGCTCCGGCAGCTCCTGGAAATTGTCCGGTGCGAGCCAGTGACTCTGCTCGTTCACGAACTTGTCGAAGAATCGCCACTGCAGCAGCGCGTAGCGCAACGCGCGCGGCCGCTCGGCGCTCGTGAGCCGGAGCTCCGGACGCAACGCCGGCGCACTCAGCCCGAACGCAATGCGAGGCGCCATCACCCAGAGGAGTACCAGGCTCAGCGCGACAATCGGAAACCAGGCCGTGCCCGCGCTCATTGCGCCGTCGACGTCACGCAGTACGCGCACAATGACCAGCACGCCGATGCCAGCGGCGAGCAGCACCGCTTCACGCATGCGTCGCCAGTACTCCCGGCTCGAACGCGTGATCGACCGTTCAGTCTGCGACGCCGTCTGCCACTCCAGCATGTGGAGCTTCGAGACGAAGAGCCGGTACAGCGTCCGGACTATGGCGTCGGCCGACACCCACGCCTGATGCGGAAGGAACGCGAGCGCCAGCGCGAACTGCTGCGCGCTGACCCGGATATCGCCCCACACCGCGCCGTAGTATGCGATCCATGACTTGTCCATCGGCGGGCGCAGCACGGCAAGCACTGCGGAGAACACCCAGGGGTACGCCATCGAACCGAGCACGAGCGCGGTCCATGCGAGCGGCGAGCCCGGCAGCACTGTCCACCCGGCGATGAGAAACGCGAGCTGAAAAATTTCGACGACGCTGCGGCGCAGGTTGTCGAAGATTTTCCAGCGTGAGATCGTCGAGAGGCGATTCTTCTCGACGCCGCCGGGACCCGGAACGCGTGGACCAAGCCATTGCAGCAGCTGCCAATCGCCTCGAATCCAGCGATGCTTGCGGCGAGTGAACGTCAGGTATCGCGTCGGGTAGTCGTCGAACAGCTCGATATCGGTGAGCAGTCCAGCACGCGCGTACGCCCCTTCGATCAGGTCGTGGCTGAGCAGCGCGTTCTCCGGAAAGCGGCCCTGCACCGCGCGCTCGAATTCATCGACGTCGTAAATGCCCTTTCCGGTGAACGACCCTTCCGCGAAGAGATCCTGATAGACGTCCGATACCGCGGTCGTGTAGGGATCGACGCCGGGATGACCAGAGTGAATCGAGGCGAAGTACGACTTGTGGGCGCTCGTGAGCGAGACGCCAATACGCGGTTGAAGGATCGCGTAACCCCGCGCGACGCGGCCAACCTCCTCGTCGTACTCCGCACGATTGAGCGGATGCGCCATTGCACCGACGAGCAGGTGCGCCGCATCAGGCGGCAGGACCGTATCCGAGTCGAGCGTGATGACGAACTTCGATTTTCGGAGCGGGGCGATGTCACCGATGATCGTCGTGAATGCGTCGGCACCTTCGGCGCGCAGGAAGCGGTTGAACTGCCCAAGCTTGCCGCGTTTGCGCTCCCATGCCATCCACACGCCCTGAACGGGGTTCCACAACCGGGGGCGGTGAAAGAGGTAGAACGGCTCGCCGTCCTTTGTCGCGTACGTGCGGTTGAGCGCCTCGATTCCCTCGATCGCGGCCTTGAGGATTGCGTCGTCACCGGGCGTGGTCTCGGTGGCAGCATCGGTGAAGTCGCTGAGGAGCGCGAAGCGCAGGTTGGGATCCCGATTCGCGAGGAACTGCACCTCGAGATGCTCCAGTGCTTCGTCAGCGGCATCTACACTGGCCAACAGCGTCGGCACCACCACGACAGTCGAGAACTCTTCAGGAATTCCCTGCTCGCGCATTTCCACTTTCGGGAGCATGCGCGGCGGCATGAAGATCGTCACGAGCTGGTTCACTGTGCCGATGGCGATCTCGCTCGCCGGAATCAGCGCCAGCAGCAGGATGAGCCACGGCAGGAGGCGCGACGGCTGCCCTTCGGCCAACTCGAACGGTGCGGCGAGCACCAGCGCGGTGCCCAGGAGAATTGCACTGAAATACAGTGTCGCAGGATGCTTGACGACAAACCGGTGCCATTGCTCACCGAGCGGCGGGCGGTAGCCGGCACGCTTCTCGAGCTCGAGGCGTCCTTCATCAAGCAGCCAATAGCCGACGTGCGCGGTTCGCCCGGGGGGCGCCGCCTTCGCCAGCTCAATCGCCAGCGTGGCGATTTCGTCCTCGCGATGCCCTGAGCGCTTCGCGACAAACTCAATGACGTGGCGATAATGGTCGCGCGTGCCAAAGGTGAGCTGCGCATAGAAACCCGCCGGATCGCGCCGCAGCGTGCGCTCGGTGGAGCTCTGCGATTCAACGAACGACTTCCAGTCGAGCCGGGCGATGGCGCGCAGGCTGGTGATGCTGTTCGCCATCATCACCTGCGTCAGCGCGAGCCGCTGGTTCGCTCGCGTGACCGCCTCCTCCGCAGTCATCCCGTCTTCCGCAATCCACTGCTCGAGCCAGACCAGGGGCGTGAAGCCCGTCTGGAATCCGCGGATCTGCTGGAGGAACCGCGTGACGAAGGCGGGCGACAGCTCGGGAGGATTGCCGACGAACTCGTTCAGGACGGCCGTCTGCACCTGCGGTGAGATTGCTGTCGCTTCGCGAATGCGGTCGGCCCACTGGTCGGCGAGCGCGACCTCTCGCTGCCGCTGGAGCACCCGCAACGCCATGCGGCGGATGTTTTCGATCAATCCCAACCGAAGCATTGTCGGGATCGCCCAGAGCTCGCCAAGCGAAAGCGGCGCAACGCGCTGGAACTCGCGCGTGAACAGGTCGATGTTCTGCTGCTCGACGTGTCCCTCGGTGTGCGCGATCAACTCGATGGCGAGCTCGTAGACGCGCGGATATCCCGCAAGGGTCCCCGTCGCCAGCTTCGGCAGCTCGAGATAGTACCGCCTCGGCATGCTGGCCCGGATCTCCCGGACATGCTCCTGCACGACGTAGAAATTGTCGAGCAGCCATTCGCCGGCCGGGCTGATGTCTACGTCGCGATCCGATGCCTCCGCGAGAAGCTCGCGCGCCTCTTCGAGGATGTCGTGTGTTTCGTTGAGGCGGCGGAGAAGCGGTCGGTGCCTGCGCCGCCGGTCTTCGACCAGGACGCGTTGCTTGCGCGCAACCTGGCGCGCGTGCTCCGCGAGGCGCTCAGCACCGAGCAGCTCGCCGCGGATGGGCCCGACAAGCCGTTCATCGGGGAGCGAACGCCCCGAGGCGAAGAGGCGCGAGAGGAAGCGGGGGCGCCTTGGGGGAATGACGGTGGCCACGGGTCACAAGATAGACCCGGGTCTGTCGCCTGCGAAGAGCCCCTCGGACAGTTCAGAGCTTGGCCTTCTCGCCAGTTCGCTATGAGCGAACCCTGCCGTGTGCTGCCATCCTCGGCCCGCCTCGCCGCGGTCGTGGGATCATCGTATTTTGACCGCGCCGCGACATAGGAGTGTTGTCCAATGGATCTTCGTCGACTGCTTGGCCTGCGTCCTCCACCCCCTGCTGCCGGGCAATGGGAAGAGCGCTATCGCAAGGGATATGCGGGCAATGCCATTGAGCTTCCCGAGATTGGCCATTTCGCGCTCGTCGCGGCCTTCGTGCGTGCTGCTGCCGGTCCGGGCCCGCGAATCCTCGACGCCGGATGTGGCCGCGGTCAACTGCTCGACCAGTTCGGCGAGAACCTCCTCGGCAGCTACGATGCGTTTGACGTGTCTGCGACGGCCATCGCCGATGCGCGCGAGCGCGCCGCGAAGTTGAACCTTGATGCCTCGCGCGTTGTCGTCGCGGGCTTTGATGACTGGAAGGCGCGCGCTGCACTTGACGCAGTGATTTTCTGCGAGGCGCTGACGTACGCTCCGGAGCCCGTGGAAACGTTGCGGCGTTTCATGTCACATCTCGCCCCGGCCGGCGTCGCGGTCGTCTCGCTGTTTCGGAACGGCCAGGCCATCACGATCGGAAAACGCCTCGACCGGTCGTTCAAGGTACTCGACCAGTCGAGCGTCGTGCACTCGTCAGGCAAGCGATGGGACGTACGGCTCATCTCGACGAGTGACTGACACGAGTGACTGACACGAGTGATGACGAGTGATGACGAGTGATGATTGACTCGTCGTCACTCGTCTCAGTCACTCGTCGAGGCTTTCTCTCCCATGTGCATGGCCCGCTCGACCTTCGCGTACCGCTCCTCCATGCCCGCCTCGGGCGTCAGCAATGACACCACGATTCCCACCAGGAACGAGAGCGGAATGGACACCAGCGCCGGATTCTTCAGCGGAAAGAGCGCGCTCTCGTGCTTGAGGATGTCCACCTGAATCGTCGGTGACATCCAGATCAGCAGCAGCGTCGCGAACGTGCCCACCACCATGCTCGCGACGGTGCCGGCCGTCGTCGCCTTCCGCCAGAAAATGCTCAGCAGCAGGGCGGGAAAGTTGGCACTGGCCGCGATCGCGAAGGCCAGCGAAACCATGAACGCCACGTTCTGTCCCTTGAAGGCAATGCCCAGCACCACCGCGATCACGCCGAGGGCAATCGTCGCGACGCGCGCCACCTTCAGCTCGTCATCCGATGTTGACTCACCTTTCTTGACCACACTCACCCACAGATCGTGGGAGAGTGCGGCGGCGCCACTCAGCGTCAGCCCCGCGACCACCGCCAGGATCGTCGCGAATGCCACCGCGGCGATGAATCCGAGGAACGGCGTGCCACCCAGCGTCTCCGCAAGCAACGGCGCCGCCATGTTGCCGCCCTTGTCCACCGCGGTAATGACATCCGGCCCAACGAGCGCCATGGCACCGAAGCCGAGGATGAACGTCATGAGGTAGAAGAATCCGATCAGGCCCGTGGCATAGAACACTGACGTGCGTGCCGCTTTCGCGTCCGGCACCGTGTAGAAACGCATGAGGATGTGCGGCAATCCTGCCGTTCCAAACATCAGCGCCATGCCTAACGAGATCGCATCAGCGGGCGAGCTCACCAGCTTGCCCGGAGCCAGCACGCCCGCGCCCTGGGCCTTCGCCGCGGCGTCGAACAGCGCGAGCGGATTCATCCCGAACTTCGCCAGCGTGAGCACCGCCAGCACCGCCGCGCCCCCAAGCAGCAACACAGCCTTCACGATCTGCACCCATGTCGTCGCGAGCATCCCGCCGAACAGCACGTACGCGATCATCGCCGCGCCCACGATCATGACCGCCTGCTCATAGCTCAGGCCGAACATCAGCTTGATCAGCCCGCCTCCACCCACCATCTGCGCGATCAGGTAAAAAATCACCGTTGCCAGTGTCCCGATCGCCGACGCAATGCGCACAGGCGTTTGCCGGTGCCGCAAGGCGACGACATCCGAGAACGTGTACTTCCCCAGGTTCCGCAGCGGTTCAGCAATCAGGAACAGCACGATCGGCCAGCCCACGAGCCAGCCGGTCGAGTAGATCAATCCGTCGAATCCAGTGGTCGAAACGAGGCCGGCGATCCCCAGGAACGACGCCGCGCTCATGTAGTCACCGGCGAGCGCGAGGCCATTCTGCCCGGCCGAAATCGTGCGGCCCGCAACGTAGAAATGTTCAGTGGTGCGCGTCCGCCGCGCCGCCCACCACGTGATCATCAGCGTGATGCCGATGATCAGGAAGAAGAAGAACATCGCCACCGCGCTCGTCTTGCCGATCGCTGTCGCGGGGACGCTGGTGGTCACCGCCTGCGCAGCCTGCATCACTTGCCCTCCTCCTTCTCACGCAGCGCCTTCAGTTGCGGGTCATACGTATCGTTTGCCCAGCGCACGTAGAACCATGTGGACGCCCACGAGGCAACGATGACCACGACGCCGAGGAGGATCCCGACCGTCAAGCCGGGCGTGAGCAGCCGACCCATCAATGGCTTGTTGAACGCGATGAGCAGGACGAATCCGAAGTACACCACGATGACTGCCGC
>JBKJKH010000630.1:0-5003 GCA_046597595.1 Gemmatimonadaceae bacterium | reverse complement strand
GCGCTTTACGAGTGCATCGAGCGTGAAGTCATTGGTCTTTTCGTCGGGCGCCGGACGCCAGAAGGGATTGCGAATCGCCCAGTGCTTTGTTTTTTCGTCCTTCACCTTTGCGTGTTTTCCCAGCTCATACTTTGCCCAGAGCTCGTCGTCGAACGCCATGGCAATCCCCGCGTGGCGGATCACCATTACGGCGCTGAGGTCGGAATCCGGCGTCTGATAGACGTCCATATACCCGCGCATCCATACCCAGGTATTGTCGACAATGGTGCCGTCGGCGACGGAGGGCGCATCGAACACCGCCCTGTGCTTGCCGGTGATGCGCGACACCCACGCGTCATCCCACTGGCGTGCCGCCGGTCGAGCTCGTGCATCGGCGGTTCCTGACCCGTTTGCAACCGTGCTCGCCGAATTGTTCGCCGAATTGTTCGCCGAGTTGTTCGCCGGAGCGGGGGTAGGCGCCGGTGCTGGAATAGCGCCAGGCGCACAGGCGGCCGTGCCGGCGAGCGCGACCGCAGCGGTTGCAAGCTGGCCAAGAAATTCCCGGCGACCGGCGGCGGTCTCGGTACGGAGTGGGTTGGATTTGCTCACGGCTGGTCTGAATGAGAGGGTTTGGGGGCTTTCAAATGTAGTCCCACAGGAAGGATGACGGTTACACGAGGCTCGAGACACGGGCGGCCAGGCAAAAATACTGACCCGTGCCCGGAGGGTGAATCGCGAATAGTCTTCGCAGGATGCGAATGCACCTCTTTTTGTCCCTGGCGTCGTCCACGATGCTGGCGGCTCAGGGCACTACCACACCTCCGGTCCGCATGGACTCGGCTCGCGCAGCCGCGCTCTACGTCAGCAATCGGTTCGAGGATCATCCCGTTGCGGATTATGCGCGGCACGTCGCGCAGAAGCGGCGGACCGACAGCATTTACACGGTGCGCAGCGCAGGCGTCATGGAGTTCCGGAAGGTGCGCTACCGCAGCGCCGTGGACGGCTTGGAGATTCCCGCTTACATCTTTGCGCCGCTCTCGAAGCGCGGGACGCGCGGGCATGCGGCGATGGTGTGGGTGCACGGAGGCGTGCACGGAGCGTGGGACGAGATGTACCTCCCGTTCGTGCGCGAAGCCGTGCAGCGGGGGTACGTGATCATCGCGCCCGACTATCGCGGAAGCACCGGGTATGGCGCCGCGTTCCACAACGCCATCGACTACGGCGGCAAGGAAGTGGACGATGTGCTCTCCGCAGTCGAGGCGCTTCGCGCGCTGTCGTACGTCGACCCGGAGCGCATTGGCATCATGGGTTGGAGCCATGGTGGATTCATTACCTCTCACCTGCTGTTCCGGTCGACGACTCCCTTCAAGGCGGGGGTCGCGATGGTGCCGGTCACCAACCTCCTGTTCCGCCTTTCGCTCAAGGGGCCAGCCTACCAGCGGCAGTTTGCGACGCAGTCCGGGATCGGCGGGCTGCCGTTCGAGAAGCGCGACGAGTACATCAGGCGCTCGCCCCTCTACAAGGTGGACAGTCTCCGTGTGCCGATACTTGTCCATGTCGCAACGAACGACACGGACGTGGACTTCGTGGAGGATGTGCAGATGGTGGATGCGCTGCGTGCGCGAAAGGCCAGTCTCGCCGAAACGAAGATCTACGTCGATCCGCCACCAGGAGCGGCAGGAGGTGGCCATACCTTCAACCGCCGGGTGAACCCGACGACCCTCGAGCGCGACGAGAGCCCCGAACAGATCGATTCCTGGAATCGGGTCTGGGCGTTTTTCGACTGGTGGCTGCGACCCGTTGAAGCCGGGCAGCGCACTCGCTGAGGCGAAGCAGTCGACCAGGCCCTTGCGGAGCGACGCGCGGGGGTGCACAAGAGAGAAGCCGTAACGGACCACGGTGGTTCGCCCCCGCCTGAGCAGGAGGTGTGCATGTCCGAACCGATCCCCGCCGAAATCTTTGCCGGAATCCAGTCCGGCGACGAGAGCGCTTTCGAGACGCTCTTCCGGTCGCGCTACGACGCGCTCATCGAGGAGGCCAAGCGAAAGCTCGAAGACAAGGACGCCGCACCCAAGGTGGTCGAGCGCGCCTTCACCAAAGCCTGGAATGTCCGGGACAAGTTCGAGTCACAGGACATGCTCGAAGGATTTCTTCATGAAGGCGTGCGCGAGGGTGCCGCGCGCGAGGCGAAGCGGCGGTCCATGGCGCACAAGATGGCGAACATGGAAACCGGCCATGCCGCGAAACTCGAGCACGCACAGAAGGGGCCGGTGACAGTCGACGAATCGTGGACGCACGTCGCGGCCGCGCTTCACGCGCCGAAAATCGATGCGCAGACCGCCGAGGCACAAGCCAAGCTCGGACGCCATCATGCGGCAGAGCACATCGGGTCGATCCACAAGGAAAAGTCGATGAAGGGGCCCATCCTCGCCGGCATCGGGTTGCTCGCAGCCGCGGGAGCGGGGTTCTTCCTTCTCGAGCGTAACATGGCAGACTCCGCGATCAACACGGCCATCGAGTCGTCACAAGCCGTTGAACAGAGAACAGAAACGGCACAGCGCGGCAGCCTGACGCTCGACGACTCCACGATCGTGACGCTCGGCCCGCAGACGATTCTTCGCGTCGCGCGCGCCTTCCCGGGAGAGAACCGCGCGGTGAAGGTGACGGGCACCGCGTCATTCGACGTGACGAAGGCCGCGACGCTGCCGTTCAGGGTAAAACTGCGGAACGCACTCCTGACAGCGACGGGAACCAAATTCGACGTCAGTTCCTACCCGCAGGATCCGCAGGTCCTGGTGCGCGTGCGCGAAGGATCGGTCGAAGTGAAGGCAGGCAAGAACGTGAAAGTGCTCTCGGCCGGCCAGGCTGCCGTCGTCGACAGCGGTGGCAACATCGGCGAGCCGAAGGGGACTGAGGTCGATGCGCGTCTCGGCTGGACAGAAGGTCATGTCACCATCATTGGGAAGACGCTGCGCGATGCCCTTCCGGAATTGGAGCGGTGGTACGGACTGCACCTCGCCGCACACTCTCCGTCGCAGCTCGACATCCCGGTGACGATGACGGTGCCACTCGATTCCGTCCAGGCGGCGATCGATGCCGTCGCAAAGAGCGCGGGCCTCGCCTTTGGCTATGCAGGCACGAACATGATTCTCTACGATCCCAAGAACAAGCCGAAAGGCGTACGCTGACGCTTGATCGATACAACGTTGCACTCGCCGTCATCGCGAAAGTCACCTCGCGATGGCGGCTTTCTCCTGTCGTGCTCGTAACCGCGAGATCGACCAGAGGCCGAGTGCGGGTCCGATGGAGAGGATCGCAAACGCCCATTGCCACCCGACGCGCTGTGCGAGCGGCGGCATGATCTGAATAGAGAACATCGTCAGCAGGAAGCCGATCGACGTCTGAATGGTGAGCGCCGTGCCGACCGCATGAGGCGGAACGCTTTCCGTCACGAGCACGCTGAACTGCGCCGAGTCGGCGATGACGAAGAATCCCCAGAGCAGCGCCACCGGGACGAGTACCCACAGTGAGCGCCCGTACGTCGCGCCAATGAGCAGCGCGCAGAATCCGCTGGCCGCCATCGCGACGGTGACGAGCCACTCGCGCCCGCGCTTGTCGGCCAGCAGGCCACCCCACACACAACCGGCACCGCCAATGGCGATCGCCGCGAACGCCACACCGGCGGAGAGAGAACTGGTTCGCGCGTCATCCGGAAGGCCCGACGCCAGTGCGCTCGCCGTCACGAACACCGGAAGCCAGGTCCACGCGGAGTACAATTCGAACATGTGGCCGAGGTACCCACCGGTTGCGAGGCGCCACTTCGGTTCGCGCACGACAGACGCAACCAGTCCCCATGAGAATGGCCGCGAAGGAAACGGATACGGACCGTCTCGATACAGGACTCCCACGAGAATGGCCGCCAGCACCGCGCCTGCGCTGGCCGTGAGCATCACCGGCGCGATGCCCGCGCCGGGAATGGCATGCACGAGGTAGGGTGCTGCCTTGCCAATCGTCAGCGCGCCGACGATCACTCCCACGGCGAGTCCGCGCCGTGAGCGAAACCATGTCGCGATCATCTTCATGGCCGGAGGATAGACGCCCGCGAGACACAGCCCCGTCAGCGCCCGGCACAGCAGTGCCGCGCGATACGAGGGGGCGGCCAGCAGCGCCGCGTTAGCGATTGCGCCACCCAGGGCAGACAGTGCGAAGAGCCTGCGTGCGGGAATGATGTCAGCAAGGTTGAGCAGGGCCGCCGCTGCCGTGCCGATCACGAAGCCGAGTTGCACCGACGACGTGAGCCAACCGGTCTGTGATACCGTCAGCGACCACTTCGCCTGGAGTTGCGGCGCCACCGCGCTCGCAGCAAACCAGAGCGACATGCCAAGCAGTTCCGCGCCCGCGAGCATGCCAAGCATGCGCCATCGCAGCGGATGTGTATCGCCCTCACGGGTTGCGGGCTGAGACCCGTTCGCTTGTGAGGTCAGCGATCCGTCCACGGCACGGGTGTGCGCGCGGCGATGTGCCCGTCCACGGTCACCACCGGACAGTTACGCAGCTCACCCGGAACGATCCGGTACCCGCCCAGCTGCGCACCGGCCAGGAGATCCTTACGGCTGCGCCACGCCTGTGGTAGAAAGCGATCGCCCACTATCACGAACTGAACGTCCCAGAAGTCCGTGTACGCGTTGGTATCGCCCGGTACAACGTCCACGATATTGTGTTGCTCGCGCACGAACGCCGGGCCGTCCGCGCCAAGGGATTTCACCGCTGCATAGATCGGGGCGGACGCCACGTCCGTGACGCCAAAGTCCATGTAGCGCACTGCCACGCCCCGATACCACCCACTCTGCAGCGCGCGACCGCTGGAGTCCTCAGCGAGAAACGAACCTGCGGGGAGAATCGGCAGGTTGACGTGCACGCGTCGCACGAGAAAGCGCGCCTCGCCGCGCAGCACCGTGGTGGTCGCGACACGCGCATCGCGAATCGCACCCGCGCGCGCCACATCCGGCAGCAACAGATATTGC
>JBKJKH010000398.1:0-3710 GCA_046597595.1 Gemmatimonadaceae bacterium | reverse complement strand
ACGAGTGGATCGAGGAGCGATGGCCGGCGTGGGCAGCGTCGGCGCGCCGTCGCTTTGGCCGATCCGCCCCGGTCGGCGGCGTCGCGGGTGAGGCAGGAGGCTCCGCGACCTGACGCGGCGGTGTACCCTACAGGTGCCGACGAAAGAGCATCGTCAGTCTTGCTACTACGGCAGGAGAGTTGGAACGTCATGCTACGGCAGCACACTGCTGGAGGGTGAAGTGGACCGAACATTTCATTGGGAGCAGGTCCATCGCACGAAGAGGCCGGACGAGGTAAGCTGGTTTCAGGCCGAGGCGAGACTGTCGCTCGAACTGATTCAGCAGGCGGCCCCGTCACGCGATTCTGCGATCATCGATGTGGGCGCCGGCGCATCGACGTTGGTGGACGGTCTCGTCACTGCTGGGTATGTCAGGATTACAGTGCTGGATCTTTCGGTGGCCGCACTTGTCCAAGCGCAGCGTCGACTTCCGGACGCCGGACGCGCCGTGGTCTGGCAGCATGCCGACGTCCTGACAGTCGAATTGCCCGTCGCGGCATTCGACGTCTGGCACGATCGAGCCGTCTTCCACTTTCTTGTGGAGGAGGCGGATCGTGCCCGATACGTCGCTCAGGTGCGTCGCGCGGTCAGGCCAGGTGGGTTCGTGCTCGTGGCCACCTTCGCGGAGGACGGTCCCACGCGATGCAGCGGCCTCGAGGTGGCGCGCTATTCACCGGAGTCACTGCACCGCGCGTTCGGCGACGATTTTGGACTCGTGGAATGCCGGCGCGAAGAGCACACCACGCCGTGGGGCGCGCCGCAGATATTCACCTATTGCCTGTGTCGCTACGAACCGCAGGCTGTGCTGCGCCCGGATAGCCGCGAGGGGTGACAAAGGTGTGCGCGGCTCTGCGGCATATCGTGGACTCGGGGAAGCAGTGGGATGACTGCGCACAAGGCCAGGGCGGGAGGCCGACGGGCACGAAGGCCAGCAGCGTGACATGCAGGAGTGCATTCATGGCTGCGCCGGCGTGCGACGTGCGCGAAGCCCATTGGCGATGACGACGAGCGATCCGCCCATGTCCGCCACCACTGCCATCCAGAGTGTCGCCCAGCCCGCGGCAGCCAGCGCGAGAAAGACGAGCTTGATGGCGATCGCGAACGCGAGGTTCTGCCGGATGATGCGTACCGTCCGGCGCGCCAGATGAATGGCAAGTGGCAGCTTTTCGAGATCGTCTGCCATGAGTGCCACGTCGGCGGTCTCCAGCGCAACGTCGGAGCCCGCCGCCCCCATCGCGACGCCAACCGTCGCCGCCGCGAGCGCGGGGGCATCGTTCACGCCATCTCCAACGAATGCCACGAGTGCTCCTCCGGCGACGAGCTCGTTGACGATGACGAGCTTGGCCTCGGGCAGAAGGTTCGCGCGCACATCATCCACACCGACCTCGGCGGCGATCGCTCGCGCCGCGGAGACGCCGTCGCCAGTCAGCATGATGATCGCATGAACTCCAACGAGTCGAAGCGACGTCATCGCGCGCGCGGCATTGGGCCGCACACGATCCGCGATGCCGAGGAGACCGACGACGACATTCTCCACGACGACAGCGACCGGTGTGAGCCCGGCTCGTTCGAGGGACTCCATGGACGCTTCAGCAGTAGCGTCAAGCGTTACCCCGAGGTCGTCGAGCAGGCGCCGATTGCCAACGTGGATAGACTGGCCGTCGAGGCGCGCGCGCGCGCCTCGGCCAGGAATTGCTGCGGCATCACTTGCCGGACGCGCAACGATGCCTCGGTCATGGCCAGCGGCCATCACTGCTCGGGCGAGTGGGTGCGTGGAGTACTGTTCCACGGCAAGCGCAACTCGCAGCACCGAGGCTTCGTCCATCCCCCGAAGCGGCTCGGTGCGAACGACTGCGGGCTTCCCTTCGGTGAGGGTTCCGGTCTTGTCGATGCAGACGGTCGTGACTCCCGCCAGATGTTCCAGGTGCGCGCCGCCCCGGATGAGCACTCCCGCACGCGCCGCGCCCGTGAGGCCGCTCACGACCGTGACTGGTGTCGAGATGACGAGTGCGCACGGACAGGCAACGACGAGCATCGCCAGCGCACGGTAGAGCCACTCGCTCCACGTTCCGAGCCCCATCAGGGGTGGAACGATCGCGATGAGCGCCGCAATCGCGACGACGACTGGCGTGTACACGCGGGCAAAGCGATCGACGAAGCGCTGGCTTGGCGCACGACGTCCCTGCGCCGCTTCGACGGCGTGCGTGATGCGCGCGACGGTCGAATCAGAGGCCAGACGTGTCGTGCGCACCTGCAGAAGGCCGTCGCCATTGAGCGAGCCGGCGAACACGCCAGCTCCCACATCCACGTCCACCGGCATGGATTCGCCGGTGATCGGCGCCTGATCCACACCAGAACTTCCAGCAACCACGATCCCGTCCACTGGGATCTTCTCTCCGGGCCGGATCACCACCGTCTCGCCGACGTGCACCTCCGCGACGGAAATTCTCGTCTCGTTTCCATTCCGCACGACTGACGCAGTGGCTGGCGCCATGTCCATCAGCCCGCGAATCGCTCGACGCGCCCGGTCCACGGACCACGACTCGAGCAACTCCGCGAACGAGAACAGTGTGAGCGTCGCCGCCGCTTCGGCTGGCTGTCTGATGACCCACGCGCCTGCCGCTGCCACTGACATGAGGAAAGTCATGTCCAGCGCGCCGTGTCGTGCGGCACGAACTCCGCGCGGGATCACGAACCACCCGCCAGCGACGGTGGAGAGCGCCAGCAGAAGGAGCTCCACGGGCCCGGAGCCCGGAGCCCCGTACCTCAACGCCAGTGCGAGCACCAGGAACACGGCTGCAGCGAACGACATCAGCTCTCGACCGCGTCGCACCCAGCGTGATGGTTCGCTCACGGGCGCACGCGTTCCCGGGATCGTGGCATCCTCCAGCGCGACATCGTAGCCGGATCGCCGGATTGCACCAACGAGCTGGTCCCGTTCGAGCGCCCATTGATGCTGTACGGTCGCCCGGCCGGAGAACGCGTCGACCGAGACGGACTCCACCCCCGTGACTTTCATCAGGAATCGCTCGACGGTGGCCGCGCACGACGCGCAGTCCATGCCGGTGACGCACAATCGAGTCGTGACGGTAGACTGCTCCGTTCCCACCGGCGGTTGCAGAGCGACGTCTGGTCGATGATCCGTCATGCGGACGTGTGCGCACGGTGCGTCATGCACGGACGCTCATCGTTGCGCGCGACAGCGCGCTACGCGCAGCTTTCGCAGGCAGCTCATGCGTTGACCTTAGCGGCGCCGAACGCCTGCTGTCAATGCAAGAGGGCCAGACACAGACTCGAGCGCACATCGTGACCAGCACGCTGCGAAGCAATCGTCCCTTCCTGCGGCTCTTCTCCGCGCAACTGACGTCGCTGCTCGGCAGCGGTGTCACGAGCGTGGCGCTCGCGGCGTTCGCCTACGAGCTCGCCGGAAGCAATGCAACGATCATCGTCGGCACGGCGCTCATGCTGCGCATCCTGGCGTTCGTGCTGTTCGCCCCCGCAGCGGGGATCCTCGCCGACCGGGTCGATCGTCGCCGTCTGCTCGTGGGCGCGGATCTGCTGCGCGTCGCGCTCATGGGCGCGTTCCCGTTCATCACGGCGGTGTGGCATGTCTACCTCCTGATCTTTCTGCTCAACGCGGTGACGGCGTTCTTCACCCCCGCGTTCGAGGC
>JBKJKH010000355.1:0-14085 GCA_046597595.1 Gemmatimonadaceae bacterium | reverse complement strand
GAGCCTCGATGCGAAGCGCGGACTGGTCTTCCTTCCTGTGAGTACGCCGACGAACGACTGGTATGGCGGCGACCGGAAGGGCGACAACCTGTTCGCGGAGTCGGTCGTCGCGCTCGATGCGCGCACCGCTCGTCGCGTGTGGCACTACCAGATCGTGCATCACGGTCTGTGGGACTATGATCTTCCCGCGCCACCTGTGCTGGCGACCATCCGCTGGCGCGGGAAACCGCGCGACGTTGTGGTGGTCCCGTCGAAGACGGCATGGGTCTATGTCTTCGATCGCGTGACCGGCAAGCCGATCTGGCCGATCGTGGAACGCCCGGTGCCTCCGAGCGACGTGCCCGGGGAACGCGCGGCCGCGACGCAACCGATGCCGACGCGACCCGCGCCGTTCGCGCTGCAGCAGGTGCGCGAAACCGACCTGATCGATTTTACGCCGGAGATCCGGCAACACGCGCTCGGCGTGTTCCGGCGGTACCGCAGCGGGCCAATCTTCACCCCGCCTTCGCTCCAGGGCACGATCGTGATGCCGGGGTCGATTGGCGGAGCGGGGTGGGGCGCGGCCGCCTTCGACCCGGTCACGCGGACCCTCTACATCAAGGCGACAAACAATCCGGTCCTGTACCGGGTGCAGCGCGGCGCGCCGAACGACACCATCGGCTACGCCTATACCGTCGATCTGGTCAACAGCAGCCTCGGCGTATCCATCGACGGCGCACCTGACTTGCCGCTGGTGAAGCCCCCGTATGGCACGATGACGGCGATCGATCTCGACAACGGCGCGCACCGCTGGCAGGTCCCGTTCGGGGACACACCCGCCATTCGCGCGCATCCGCTGCTGAAGGACAAGGTGCTGCCGCCACTGGGTGTGGCGGGCGC
This sequence comes from Gemmatimonadaceae bacterium, assembly GCA_046597595.1. GTDB lineage: Bacteria > Gemmatimonadota > Gemmatimonadetes > Gemmatimonadales > Gemmatimonadaceae > JBKJKH01. Next base: position 13,206 of record JBKJKH010000355.1, on the reverse strand, counting down.
ACCGGGCGGGACGGTCACGGCGGGCGGGCTCATCTTCGCCACGGGGGGTGGCGACGTTCTCTACGCACTCGACACACGGAATGGTCGGGTCCTGTGGCAGCATGCGCTGCGCGCCGGACGGGGGTATGCGAATCCTGTTGTGTATCGAACGGGGCGTGGCCGGCAGTATGTCGTGATTGCGAGCGGGGCGGGAGAGGACGCGGAGCTCGTCGCATTTTCACTGGATGGAACACACTGAGTCGGGAGTCGTGCGTCGTGAGTTGTGCGTCGAACACCTGAGTCATGGGTCGTGAGTGGTGAGTCGGAAGCCGAGGTCGTGAGTGTTGAGTTCTCCGACCAAGCCTCGACTCATGGCTCATAACGGACAACTCAGGAGGTGGACGCACGACGCATGACGCAACACTCACGACTCAGGTGGTGTCGTCAACGAAATGTGAATTCGCCCCGTAATTAGTCGTGAGCGTCACGATGAACGCTCGCTGGCCTGCAATCCAGAAGAGCGCGAATGCGTAGTAGTAGAGTCCAGCTCGGTGTGCTCCTGTTCCTCGCCGCACCCGCGGCGGGTGCACAGGGAACGGTGAATCCGCAGTCGATGCCGCGGCCCACGATGCATGCGACCCGCACGACCCGGCCTCTTACCATCGACGGGTTGATCATCGAGCCGGAATGGGATCGCGCCGAGGCGATCACGAACTTTGTGCAACAGTTGCCACAGACGGGTGCGCTGGCGAAGTACCGAACCGTGGTGAAGCTGCTGTACGACGACGACAACATCTATATCAGTGCGATCAACTACGACCCTGAGCCGCGAAAGTCGATCATCGCGGGACTCGAGCACGACTTCAATAGCGGGAACAGCGACGTCTTCGGCGTGACCCTCGACACCTTCCTTGATCGGCGAAACGCATTCCTGTTCGCGGTGAATCCGGGTGGCGCAGTGCGTGACGAGCAGACCTTCAATGATTCGCGCAGCATTGTCGAGGCGTGGGAGGGGATCGCCATCGTGAAGACAGCGTTCCAGGATTCGAGCTGGACGGCGGAGATGCAGATCCCGCTGCGGACGCTCCGATTTGATGCGCGGAAAGATCCGCAATCGTGGGGCATCAACTTCATCCGGCGCGTGCGGCGCGTGAACGAGACGTCGTACTGGGCGCCACTCGAACGCCAGTATCGCCTGCACCGGATGTCGCAAGCGGGCACGATCGAAGGGCTGTCGGGACTGCGCCAGGGACGGAATCTGCAGATCAAGCCGTACGTGCAGTCCGCGAATTCCATCGGTGCGCAAGTGCCCGCGGGCTCAGCGGGAACGAAGCTCGAAGTGGGCGGCGACCTCAAATACGGGCTGACGCCATCGCTCACGCTCGACCTCACGTATAACACCGACTTCTCACAGGTCGAAGTGGACCAGCAGGTGGTGAACCTGACGCGCTTCGGGATCCTGTTTCCCGAGCGACGTGAGTTTTTCATCGAGAACGCGGGTTCCTTCACGTTCGGTGACGTCGAGGAACGGAACTACCGCCTTGGCGCGACACTGGCGGATTTCACGCTCTTCAGCTCGCGACAGATTGGCCTCACGCGCGACGGGCTGCCGATTCCGATCGTGGGCGGGGGACGCATGAGCGGACGCATAGGCGGGTTCGAGCTCGGCGCGCTCGACATGCAGACGGAGCGCACGAACTTCGCGCGGGCGGAGAATTTCGGGGTGCTGCGCGTGCGGCGGAATGTGTTTGGCCGGTCCGACATCGGCATGCTCGTCGCCAACCGGCAGGCGGATGATACGCTGTACAATCGCAGCGTCGGCGCGGATGCGAACATCAGGCTGTTCGACAACCTGATCGTGAACTCGTACGTCGCGGGAACGCACACCGATACGACCGACGGGAGAGCCGGCCGGGTGTCGGTAGGGTATCGCAACCGCTTCTGGAACACCTCCGCGATGTACAAGCGGGTGACTGCGGATTTCGATCCCGGCATCGGTTTCGTGCGCCGTCGCGATTTTCAGCAGGTGTTCGGCGCGCTCGGCGTGCACGCCCGACCGAAGTGGCCGCGCATACAGGAGCTGAATCCGTACGTCACGGCCGACTACTTCGCGGATCCGGGCGGACCGATGCAGACACGGACGGTGCGAGCGGGGATGGATGTCTTCATCCAGCCCGATGGTTCGCTGCAGTTCGAGGCGAATGACCGCTTTGACCGCCTCGACAGGCCGTTCACGATCGTGGCAGGGCGCACGATCCCGCCAGGTCGCTATTCGTATCGCGACGCCGGCGCAACCTTTGTGTCGCGACAGACCCGCCACGTGTCCTTCACGACTGGCCTCGCCGGAGGCGGCTACTACAATGGCACGCGGCTTACCTATAATGGCAGCGTCACGTATCGCCCTCGGTATGACACGAGCATCGAGGCCACGTACCAGCACAACGACATCGCGATAAACAGTGGTGATTTCGTCGCTGATGTGTCGGGGCTGCGAGTGCGCTACGCGCGCTCGACCACACTCGTCGGCAGCACATTCGTCCAGTACAACACGCAATCGAGGAGCTTCGTCACCAACGCGCGCATCGCGTGGCGATACGCGCCACTGAGCGACGTGTTCCTGGTGTATACCGAGCGGCAGAACACGTTCACCAATGTCCGGAACGAGCGGTCGGTTGCCCTGAAGGTCACGCGTATGGTAGCGTTCTGAGCCTCGGTGCGATCCTTGCACTGACGCAACAGGTATTGCGCCCTGCTGCGCCGCAGCTAGGCAGGCTTTTGACCTGGTAAGGACCGCACTCCATGGAAGATTCCCACAGGCGCTCTGGCGGAATTACGGCGCCCGATGAGCGCGAGGACGCTGACGAACGACCCAGCCTGGGCGGAGTCGCCGTTCGTGAAGAAGACATTGAGACAACGCGGGGTATCAAGGCGGTGGCCCGCCTCTTTCGGGGCATGGCAATCATCCTGCTCCTGCTGATGGCTTTCCAGGTGTTCTTTGGCCTCACCAGCACTGTCCCCGTTTCACTCGGCGTGCTGCTCGCCGAGGCGGTGCGGCTGACCATTTTCGCGGGCCTGCTCTGGGGCGCTGGCGACATGGCCGTGTTGCTGGTCAAGTCGCATTCTGACATACGCGCGAACAAGATCCTCACCGCTCGCATCGCGCACATGATGCGTGAGATTGGCGAGAAGGACGGCAAGCTGCCGCCCGAAGGCAGTGGGAGCCGTGCCGACCGGAAGAGCTACTAGGACGCGCATCTATCGGCGGACAACCATCGTCGCCCGGATTGCGTTCCTTGCCCTCATACTGCAGGGGCAAGCCGGGAGCGGGGAGAATCCACTGAAGGGCAAGCGGTTGTATGTCGATCCAAACTCCACTGCCCGTCGGCAGGCGGAGACCTTGCGACGTTCGCGTCCACAGGACGCGGCGCTCGTCCAGCAGATCGCGGACAAGCCAGTCGCGAGATGGCTGGGCGGGTGGGTAACCGATATTGGCCGCGAGGTGGATAACGCCGTGTCGACCATCACGCGTTCCGGCGCGCTGCCAGTGTTTGTGGCGTACAACATCCCTGGCCGCGACTGCGGGCTGTATTCTGCTGGTGGCGCGAACGGGGCCAATGCCTATCGCTCGTGGATTCGCGCGTTCGCCAACGGGATCCGCGGTCGCCAGGCAATCGTGATCCTCGAACCGGACGCGCTGCCAGGCATGGACTGCCTCGCCCCAGCGCAAAGGGCCGAGCGCATCGCCTTGATGCGTGAGGCGGTGCAGGTGCTGAAGGCGCAGAAGGCCCTCGTCTACATTGACGCGGGCCACTCGCAGTGGCACTCTGCGGAGGCGATGGCGACGCGCCTGCGGCAGGTGGACATTGCCCAGGCCGACGGGTTCTCGCTCAACGTGTCGAATTATCAGGCGACCGCGGCGAACATTGCCTATGGCGAGCGATTGTCGAAGCTGGTCGATGGCAAGCACTACATCATCGATACGAGCCGCAACGGCATGGGGAACGCGACGGCGTGGTGCAATCCGCGCGGTCAGGCGTTAGGCGTCGCGCCCACGACGAACACGGGACATCCGCTCGTGGATGCGTTCCTCTGGATCAAGCAGCCCGGTGAGTCGGACGGCACCTGCCAGGGCGGCCCTCAGGCCGGCTCCTGGTGGAATGAGATCGCGGTGGAGTTGAGCCGCGCGGCGACAAACCTCGCGCGCGGCCTCGGGCGGTAGCGCGTCGCGCACTACCTGGACTGCTTCTTCTTCTCGCGCTTCGCGCTCTTCGTCGTGAAGAGCTTCGCAAACTCCCCGTAGCCTTCGGCCACGAGCTGGTCCGCCGGAATGAACCGCATCGCTGCGGAGTTCATGCAGTAGCGCAGCCCAAGCGGCTTGGGACCGTCGTCGAACACGTGGCCCAAATGCGAATTGGCGTGCTTCGAGCGCACCTCGTCACGCTCCATTCCGGCAGAATGGTCGCGGTCGGTCTTGATATTCTCCTTCACGAGCGGCTTGGTGAAGCTCGGCCATCCCGTGCCGGACTCGAACTTGTCCAACGAGCTGAACAGCGGCTCTCCCGACACGACATCGACATAGATGCCTGCTTCGTGATGGTCCCAGAACTCATTGCGATACGGCGTTTCGGTCCCCGACTTCTTCGTGACATGGTACTGAATAGGCGTCAGCGTCTTGCGCAGGACCGCCTCGCTGGGCTTGCTATAGGTGCGAGCAGCCTGGGCGCCCGCGGTCGAGCCGGCCACGAGCATGCAAGCAGTGATAATTGCGCGACTAAGCATGTTTTCCCGGTCTGAAGATGGTCTCGTCCTTCTCCCATATGTACTCCTGGCGAGACCAATCGGTTCTCCAGACTGCGAAGAAAAAACGTCGAGTTCCGGGTGGCAGAAGCCGCTTCCGCGCCACATCTATTGAAACATTGCCCGCGTGCCCGCTTTCACGAAAATGACCAAGACCTCTTCCACGCCCGGGCTCACGGCCCGCAACGTTCCTGCGGCGCTGTCCGCGCAGGAGTTCCGCACCCTCGGCCACTCCCTCGTGGACGCCATTGCCGAGCAGCTCGAGGCGATACCCTCGAAGGCGGTCTCGCCCGACACGACTCCCGCAAAGCTGCGCGGCCTCCTGCCTTCCGGTGCCCTTCCAACAAAAGGCGTGGATCCAGCGACGCTGCTCGACTCCGCAACGCGGCTGCTGTTCGACCATTCCACCTTCAACGGGCACCCGCAGTTTTACGGGTACATCACCGCAGGACCGGCTCCGCTCGGAATCCTCGGCGACCTGCTCGCGTCGGCGACGAACCAGAACTGCGGGGCCTGGGCGCTGTCGCCACTCGCCACGGAGATGGAGCGGCAGGCGGTGCGATGGACGGCGGAGCTGATCGGCTACCGTCCCACGTGTGGCGGCCTGTTTGTCTCGGGCGGCAACATGGCGAACATGGTGTGCTTTCTCGCCGCGCGCGCTGCGCGCGCCAAGTGGGATGCGCGCGCCGGCGGGCTCGCGTCACCAGACGGACGGATGCTCACGGTGTACGCCACGCACGAGACGCATACGTGGCTCCAGAAAGCGGTGGACCTCTTTGGCATCGGTACGAATGCGATTCGCTGGGTGGATTGCGATGACGAGCGCCGCATGCGCACGGACCACTTGCGCGAGCTGATTGCAACCGATGTTGAAGCGGATCACACGCCGTTCATCGTCATTGGCACCGCAGGCACGGTGAGCACCGGGTCGATCGATCCGCTGCGGGAGATTTCAAAGGTTTGCCGGGAGTTCGACGCGTGGTTTCATGTGGATGGTGCCTACGGTGCTCCTGCCGCGTGCTTGCCCGCGGCCCCGGCCGACCTCAGGGCGCTGGCGCTTGGCGACTCCATCGCAGTGGACCCACACAAATGGCTGTATGCACCGCTCGAAGCGGGCTGCGCTCTCGTGCGTGACGCCGAGCGCCTGCACAGTGCCTTCCGGTGGCGTCCACCGTACTATCGCTTTGACGGTGCGGCAGAGGATCCACCAACGAATTTCTTCGAGTGGGGTCCGCAGAACTCGCGCGGCTTCCGGGCGCTGAAAGTATGGCTGCTGCTCCAACAGATGGGGCGTGCAGGATACGTGGAAGCGATCGGCGACGATTGCCGCCTTGCGCGCGTGATGTTCGAGGTCGCCGACGCGCACGGGGAACTTGAAGCGGTGACGCAGGCACTGAGCATCACCACCTTCCGCTATGTGCCGTCGGAGCTCGCCAGCAGGACGCTGGAACCGCGGGTCGCGGCGTACCTCGACAAGTTGAACGAGGCGGTGCTCGCGCGCACCCAGCGCGAGGGGAAGTGCTATCTCTCGAACGCGGTCGTTGACGGCTGCTTTCTCCTGCGTGCCTGCATCGTCAACTTCAGGACGGAGGAGGAGCACGTGCGGGAAGTGCCGGAAATCGTGGTGGCCGCGGGTCGAGCCGTTCATGCGGAGTTGGGTCTCGGCTGACAGGGTCTGGCGGCTTCGCTAACTGCCCACATTGCGCGCGGCGATGGCCTCGAGGCCTGCGCGGATCTCCTCCGCCGAAACCCATCGGCCGCGCACCATCACGCCTGCCCGTCGCTCCAGATTCGACAGGTCCCTCAGCGGATCGCCCTCGAGCAGCACCAGATCAGCGCGCTGTCCCACTGCCACGGTCCCGAATCGTGCGTCGCCCTTGAGGTCGCTCTCGACGTATCTCGACACATTCCGTGTGCCGCTCTCGAGTACCTGGAACGGCGACATTCCGGCGGCGGCCATGACCTTGATTTCATGGTGCAACGCAAAGCCGGGCACGTTGAACATCTGCGGCGAATCCGTGCCCATGAGCACGCGGTTGCCCGCACGCGCCAGCTCGCGCAGCATCACGCGGCGCAGCTCGCTGAACCGCTCGGACTCAGCAGGGGAGAGCCGCACCGACAGATTACCCGCGTTGAATTGCTTCTTCTGGTTGACCCAGCCGGCGCGCATCCCAGGCGGCGCGTAGCGCATTTCCGGCAGCAGGACCATCGCTTCCGGCGCTGTCGCAGTGAAGAAATTATCCCAGAGGTACATCGTCGGGACAACCCACACGCCGGCGGCGCGCGTGGCTTCTGCGAGCGCCCGCAGCGTGACGGTATCTGCCGCGCCGAGTGCGCGCACGGCCTCACCAGAGATGCCAAGGTTCCCACTCGCACCCGCCGTTGCGCCTTCAAGGTAGCCGTCGAGATGATCGACGGTGGATTGGTGCGTGGCGAGTACGTGACGGATGCCGACGTCTGGCGAGACATGTCCGCCCCACGTGATGCCAACCTCTCGAGATGTGGCGACGATCGCATCGTACGTGCCCAGCGAGAGGCCAGGATGGAGCTTGAGAAAGTCGTAACCCGCCGCCTTGTGTTCGCGGACGAGTCGCGCGCCGGCCTCCGCGCTGGGCGCGGAGTTCCCGTTCAGCGATGGCGCTCCGACGAAGATGGTCGGCCCCAGCAGCGCACCGGACGCGGTCTGGCGCCGCAACTCCAGCTGGTTGGGCGCGCCAAGCATGCCGCGGATGGTGGTAATGCCGTTGGCGACATAGAGAAACAGGATGTCGTGGACGAGTTGCACCGGCGCCGTAGGTCCGAGAAGATGCGCATGCATCTCGGCGAGTCCGGGCATCAGGAACTTGCCGCGGCCGTCAATGACCGTTGCGCCCTGCGGTGTCTTGATGCTCCGCGCGACTCCCATCTGCACAATGCGTCCATCCCGGACGACAACGGTCTGGCCGGGAATACCGCCGGCGCGGTCCATAGGAATCACGGTCACGTCCACGAACGCCGTCACTCCACTTGACGCCTTCGTCCCGCCATCCTTTGTGACCGGCGTGCCCTGGGCGGTCGCAAGGGAGGTCGTTAGGCAGAGCAGCAGCGGGATTGCGCCCTGCATGGCTACTGCCCTCGCTGCATGCCGTCGCCGCGCGCGAAGAAGCCCGGGAGCGAAATCGGCGCGCGCCCGGTAATCGGCGCCTGGCCAAGGAGCGCCCTGGCGGCCGCACGTTCCAGCGCATCGCCCACGCCGTACGTGATCAGGTAGGTGTTCACGGACGGGAACTGCCGGATCGTGTATGGATTGCCCAATGACACCACGGCGACCGCTCTCCGCGAGGCGAGCGCACCGATCCAGTCTGAAACGTGACGCGGAATGGCCACGCGACCCTCGCCCTCGATGCGGCGCACAAACGTCGCGACCACCACACGCTCCGCAGCGTCCGCCAGCCTGGTGATTGAATCCAGTTCCATACCGCTGGTGCGCGGACCGACACGCACGACTTGCACGGCGCGTCCAAGCCGCCGCAACTCCGCAATCATCGCCTTGCCGGCGCGCAGTTCCGTCTCGGGCATGTACTGCACGAGCAGCGTGCGACCCGGGGCGAGGGGCAGCACGTTGTCCCGGTCGCGCAGCAGCGTGATCGCGCGCCCGGCGATGCGCTCTGCCACCGCGCGATGCGCCGGGGAGCCGACCACCGCGCGCAACGAGTCCAGCGAGACTTGCGGGAGCGCAACCGCGTTCGTGCGGATCTTGAGCTCGAGCAGGCGGCGGACGGATGCGTCGATCTGCGCACGGGGTATGTCCCCGCGCTCAACGGCCGAGACGACGGCGTCGATGGCCTTCGTTGGGTCTCCGGGCTTGAGCAGGATATCCGCGCCCGCCTTCACCGCGAGCACGCTGCTCTCGCCGACGCCGTAGCCCTTCCCAACTCCCTCCATCGTCAGGGCGTCCGTCACGGCGATGCCGCGGAAACCCAACGAGTCGCGCAGCAGTCCCTTCATGATCCGTGGTGCGAGCGTAGCGGGCGTGCTTGCATCGCCTTCGATGGCCGGGAGTGCGATGTGTGCCGACATGACGAGGCCCACGCCAGCTGCCACCGCCGCGCGGAACGGGACCAGCTCAACCGAATCCAGGCGCGCGCTCGTGACCCCGACCACCGGCAGGCCAACGTGCGAGTCGACGTCGGTGTCACCGTGACCCGGGAAATGCTTTGCCGTCGCCTCGACTCCACCAGCGTGCGAACCGCGCACGAAACGCTCGCCGAGAATCGCCACCCGCCGCGGATCTTCACCAAACGATCGCGTGTTGATGACCGGGTTCGACGGATTGTTGTTCACGTCCACCACGGGGGCGAAGTTGACATGAATGCCCACCGCTCGTGCTTCCGCGCCGATGATCCGGGCCGCGTCGAAGACGTCATCGTCGCGCCCCGTGGCGGCAATCGCCATGGCGCTCGGAAAGACCGTCGCACTCCCCGCATCCATGAGGTAATGCGTGAACACGCCGCCCTCGAGGCGCCCGAGCCCGGGCTCGAGATCGGAGGAAATGAGGAGCGGTACCCGCGCCCGCCGCTGCATGTAGTTCACCTTCGCAGCCACCTCAATGGGCGTGCCGAGCGACATCGTCGCGCCGCCGACACCATCGCGCTCGACCCACCGCATCACCTCAGCGAAGGTTGAGTCGCCCTCGCTGGTATAGTCCCCGAGGACCCAGATCCAGGTCATCTGCCCCACGCGCTGGCGGAGCGTCATCCCGGCGAGCGTGCGCTCGACCCAGTCACGCTCTGCGGACGTCAGCGGCGCGGCGAGCGAGGCGCGAGGGGACAAGGGCGCCGCGGGCGAAGGCGCGGTACTCGTACCAGGCGAGGCAGCGCAGGCGGAAAGGAGCGCGGCGAGAACAATCAGGATTTGACGCATGGAGGAATCTCTGTCTCGGAGAGGGCTGCGGTCAACGCGGATGCGGTCAACGCGGATGCGGCCAAGGCGGATGCTAGCCGGACTTCCGGTCCGAGAGCATGATGGTCACGACCATATAGAGCCCGATGATTCCCGCTGTGACGAAGCCGGCGGTTCCAAGGCGTGGCAACGTGTCGTGGATGAGCGCGCTCGACAGCAGGATCCCGGTCAGGACCAGGCCGGTGAAGATGCGGTTCGCAATCTTCTGCAATCCCGTGAGCAGCTTGTTGACCTGCGGGACGTCCACCGTCATGCCGAGTTCATTTGCCGCGATACGCTGCGTGATCTGGTCGATGCGGTGCGGGAGCACGGTGAGCAAGTCCGTCGTTTCGGACGCAAGCTGGAAGAGCCGGCGCGGCGTCAGCTCGCGCTTGGCGCGCTCATTGGCAATGCGCTGGGTGTAGTCGCGGATGGCATCGACCGGCGAATACTGCGGGTCAAGGGACCGCGTCACTGCGTCGAGGTTGAAGAGCGCCTTGGCAAGGAGCGTGAGTTCCGAAGGCAGCCGCAGCCCCTGGGCGTACGCAATGTTGATCATCTCATAGAGGACGCGCCCCATCTGGACATCCCCGATACTCAGGTCGTAGTTGCGCGCGACGAGTTGCGCGACGTCGCGGTGGAACGACGACCTGTTGAACTCCTCGAGTGGCTCCCCCATGGCGATGAGCGTATCGGCCGCATCGTCGCCGCGATTGTCGGCGATGTCCATGAGCATGCGGACGCAGAGGTCACGCATGGTTCCCGACAACCGCGCGGTCATGCCGAAGTCCACCAGCGCCAGCTTCACGTCAATGTCCGCAGGAATCGGCGCCGCTTCCTCCTGCGCCTTCCCCTCGATCACACCGAGTTCACCCGCCGTCGCGCGCTCCATCTCGCGCCGGTTCGACGCCACGCGCTCCGATGGCGTCTGCGGATTCGTCCGGTCGGCCAGGATGACGAACACGTTTCCCGGATGCGGATCTGCGTGGAAGTGCCCGTCGATGCAGATCTGCTTCAGGTAGGACTTGGCGAAATCATCGGCGACGGGCGTGAAGTCATGCTCGATGCGCGTGATCGGCGGCAGCAGCGTCACCTTGGTGCCCCGCACCCGCTCCATGGTGAGCACGCGCTGCGTCGTGTACCCGTCTATGACGCGGGGCACGAGGATACGAGGAAACTCCGCGATGGACCGGCGCAATTGTGCGGCGTTGCGCGCCTCCACGCGATAGTCCAGTTCATCGGCAAGTGCGCGCTCGAGCTGCTGGATGACACCGACCATGTCGATGCGGCGCCCTGCACTCGTATGTGCGGTCATGAACTTCGCGGCTTCGCGGAAGAACTCCATGTCCTCAGCGAGCGCTTCCCGGATGCCCGGGCGCTGGACCTTCACCACGACCGATCGTCCATCGCGGAGGAGTGCCCCATGCACCTGGCCGAGGCTCGCCGAGCCTAACGGCTTCTCCTCGAACTCCGCGAAGAGCTTGCTGATGCGGGCGCCGAACTCTTCATGGATCGTGCGCTCGATATCCTCGAAGTCGAGCGGCGGGACATCGTCCTGCAGCTTCTCCAGCTCCATGATGTAGGGCGCCGGCAGCAGGTCGGGCCGCGTCGAAAGCATCTGGCCGAGCTTGATGTATGACGACCCCAACTCCAGCAGCCGCTCCCGGAACCCTGCGGCGCGCTCGGCGACCTCCGCAAGCTCATGAGGCGTCTCCTCCGTGCCGGCGTCGCCGAGTTCCAGGAGTCCTTGCTGTTTGGCGAAGTCCTTCAGCCCGTACTTGGTGAACAGCCCCACCATCGCGGTGAGGCGGGGGAGGTACTTAGGGGAGAGGATCATAGAGAGGGCCGAAGGGCAGAAAGTGTGCCCTGTTCCTGGGCGCGGGTGGGCCCGGCCTGGTCATTGCGCGGGATCGGTCAAACAGGGTCACGCGGACTATCGCGGACTATCGCGGGCGGGAGCGGACGGCCGCGGACTTTGGCGCGTACAGATTTTGCGCCTGAAGCTGGGAGTCGGGCCGAAATGCAGCAGGAGGCCGACTTGAATGCCGGTTGCTTTCAGGTAGTTGAGAAGCTGACGTTCACTCGCAGACGAAAGGCTCTCCGAGGACTTAAGTTCGACAATCAGGCACGATTCCACGAGGAGGTCGGCTCGATAGAAACCAACTACCCGTCCTTTGTGTACAACCTCGATAGGTAACTCCGTCCGGCATGTAATACCCTGATCGCAGAGGACGCCGTGCAGGGCGTTCTTGTAGACCGACTCGAGGAATCCATATCCCAGATCGTCGTATACCGAGTAAAACGCGTCAATGACTGCCCTCGTGATCTTCTGGTCAACTGGGGAGTCTTTCATGAGAGGTCCGCGGGGTTGTCCGCTCGGGTCCGCCAATGTCCGCGTTAGCCCGTCTTTCAGGGCATCATTCCACCTCAACGCGCAGCGAAACTGATCTTCCCGGCAGCGTATCCCATGCCGCCACTTACGCGTCTTTTTAGCGACACGGGCACATGTACTAGACTTCGGCATGCGAGCCCGCTTTAAAAGCAGCTTCCCACGCGTCGCAAGGCGCCGCCATACCACAACACGAGAAATGCGCCTTTTCAGATCGCTTCTCCCGGCCGTGATCATCGCGCTGGGCGCCTGCAAGAGCACCGAGCCGCCGCCTCCTCCGGTCGTACCCGCGGCGATCGCGCTCACGCGGGGCGACAACCAGTCTGCGCTGGTCGGCCAGCCGGTTCGCGACACCGTCAAGTTCCGGGTCACCCAGGCGGATGGCACGCCAGCTCCGGGCGTGACGGTCACCTTCATGGTCACCTTGGGCGGCGGGACCCTTTCGAGCACCTCTGTCCAGACGAATGCGCAGGGCGAGGCGATCCTTCCCCCGTTTACCGTCGGGCCCACGGAGACCGAGAACCGCGTCGTCGCGACTGTCGGCAATGTCACGGCGAGTGTGAAGGTCAACGCGACCATTTCGTTCTACAATATCGAAATCGTATACCTCACGGCACCGAGTGCGTCACAGCGCGCGGCGTTCGAGTCGGCGACGCGAAAGTGGCGGCTGATCATCGAGAATGAGCTGACCGACATCTCCATCGACACCAGGGATTCCACGCAGCGCTGCGGCAATGCGACCTATACAGGCGTTGTCGACGACATCGTCATCTTCGCCGATCTCGTGCCGATCGACGGCCCGGGCATGGTGCTTGGCAGCGCGGGCCCATGCCTGGTGCGCACCACCGGGCCCACGCGCACGATCACGTTCACCATCGCCGGCGTCATGCGCTTCGACACCGCCGACCTCCAGACCCTCGAGGATCGCGGCCAGCTGAACAACGTCATCCTCCACGAAATGGGCCATGTGCTCGGGATTGGGTCGCTGTGGACGAACAAGGGAGTGCTCGACACGATCAGCGTTGCGGGGGATCCCATTTTCACCGGCGCGCAGGCGATCAGCGCCTTCACGGCGCCCACGTTCGGGGGCCTCGCGTGCAATTGCCGTCCCGTCCCGGTTG
>JBKJKH010000566.1:0-13593 GCA_046597595.1 Gemmatimonadaceae bacterium | reverse complement strand
GTGCTGCGCTGGCGAAAGAGGTCGACGGTGCTGTACTCGCCCGCGAAAACGGCGAACCACAGCGCGCCACACGCCGCTGCCGCAAGCACGATGCGGGCGGGAGTGACACGGCGCGGCGCGCGTTTGGAGGGCATGGCCTGAATCTAACCTTCGACCCGATCACAACTCGCGCACGCCCACACCATTGTCTGCGAGTACCTGCAGCCCCATCTTCGCGTCTCCATCATGGATGCGATTCGCCACAGTGTTTGGCCGATTCCAGACGACGCGAAGGAAGTCATGAAAGCCCGGGTCCCAGACATTCTCGACGCATTGGAGCGCAGGGGAACCAGGCGTGCCCGCGACAGCATGCTGCGCTACGGTATTATCGCGCCCAAGGCATTCGGTGTGCCGATGGCCACGCTCCAGCAGATGGCGAAGGGCATCGGGCGAGATCATGAACTCGCGGCAGCGCTCTGGGAGACCGGCTGGTACGAGGCGCGCATGCTCGCCTCGCTCGTCGACGAACCCGATCGCGTCACCGCAACGCTTATCGAGCGCGCGGCTGCCGACGACAGGAACTTCGTCAAGAAAGGCGTGAGCTGGGCACTGCGGTCAATCGGCAGGCGCAACGCCACGCTCAACGCGGCATCGATCTCACTTGCGGCGCGGCTCGTGGAATCCCCCGATGCTGCGGCGCGGTGGATTGGACGTGGGGCGCTCAAGGAGCTTACGAGTCCGGCGGTACAGACGCGCCTCGCGAAGCGTCAAGCCCGTCCTCGCAACGACGACACGCCACCTCGACCAAAGCGCCCCAATAGTAGTAAGCGCGGAATCGGCCTCCGCCCGGGGATGTGACGCGGATGGCAGCCAGGGACACGGCGGAAGTCCTCTTCGTCAACGGCCGCGAAGTACGCATCACGAATCCGGGCAAGCCGTATTTCACTCGAGGGGTCGCGCTCTCGAAGCTGGATGTTGTGCGCTACTTCCTGTCGGTCGCGCCGGGAGCGATTGCCGGCATTCGCGATCGACCCCTCGTGCTCAAGCGCTTCGTTAACGGCGCCGAAGAGGAGCCATTTTACCAGAAGCGCGCCCCCGACAAGCGTCCGGCATGGTTGAGGACTGTAACGCTGTCATTTCCTTCCGGCCGCACGGCTGAAGAAGTGGTCGTCGACGACGTGGCGGGCCTCGCGTGGATCGTGAACCTCGGCTGCATCGAGTTGCATCCGCACGCAGTGCGCGCGTCGAACCTCGATCATCCGGACGAACTGCGGATCGATCTTGATCCTGGCCCGGGTGTCGCATGGGACGACGTGCGCCGGGTGGCAATGGAAGCGAAACATCTCATGGAGGAACTCGGCCTTCGCGGCTGGCCCAAGACCAGTGGCTCGCGCGGGTTGCATGTCAACGCGCGCATCGAGCCGAAGTGGACGTTCACAGAAGTGCGGCGCGCCGCGTTGGCCTTCTCCAGGGAGATCGAGCGACGTGCACCGACACTGGCGACATCCAAATGGTGGAAAGAGGAGCGCCACGGCGTCTTTCTCGACTACAACCAGAACGCCAAAGATCGTACGACTTGTTCTGCGTATTCGATTCGTCCGGTGCCGGATGCGCGCGTGTCGGCGCCCTTGCGCTGGGAGGAGGTCCCGGATTGCGAACAATCCGACTTCACGGTGCTCACGATGCCGGCGCGCATCGCAGACGTCGGAGATCCGCATGCGGAGATGGATGCCGCGCCTGGTTCACTCGAAATGCTGCTCGACCTCGCAGCACGGGATGAGGCGGCCGGGCTCGGCGACGCGCCGTGGCCGCCGCATTTTCGGAAAGCCGAAGGCGAGGCCGCACGCGTGGCGCCATCGAGGGCGAAGCGTGCGCCCAAGGCGCCCCGGACACAGTTGCCCTTGATCGTCGTCGCAAACTCACCGGACAAGGAGGCGGCGCTCGCCGGTTTGGAGCGGTGGAAGAGTCGCTACGCTGAGGTTGCAGCGCTTCTGGCAGTCGACGACGTGCTCGTCGATTCAATGCGGGGACGCTCGTCGACGTGGACGCGGATCCGCGTCAATATGCGAAACGTTCCGGAGGCGATGCGGCCGAAGGAGAGTCCGGATCCGGATGATGACCCGACGCGGGAATGGCGGGAACTTCGTGCGAAGCACAAGAAAGACGCATCATCCTGAACGAGGAAAGATCTCCGACAGCTCCTGCGGCGGGACCACTTCGAGCTGTGCGTACGTGCAGTCCTCCGGGCGCTTGTCTGCCCGCCAGCGGCGAAACTGCGCCGTGTGCCGGAAACGGGTTCCCTGCATGTGATCGTACGCGACCTGCACAACCAACTCGGGTCGGAGCGCCTGCCAGGAGAGGTCCTTGCCCTGACTCCAGCGGCTCGCACCACCCGGCTTGCGCTGCGCACCCGGCTCAACCGGCTGATGGTGCTCGGCCCACTCGTGCCATGGATGCCCGTCAAGCGCGCTCGCGCGATAGGGATCCAGAAACGTCACCAGTTCGCGCCGCTTTACATCCGTGAAGCTCGCGCACACGCCGACATGCTCCAGCTTCCCTCCCTCGGAATACAGGCCGAGGAGGAGTGAGCCGACCGCGGTTCCTTCTCCGTTCTTGTGCCAGCGAAATCCGGCGACGACGCAGTCGCAATCCCGCTCGTGCTTCACTTTCAACATCACGCGCTTGTTCGGTTCATAGAAGCCGGCATCGCGCTTGGCAATGACGCCGTCGAGGCCCGCGCCCTCGAACCGCCGGAACCAATCGCTCGCGATGTCGCGATCCCGCGTCGCGGGCGTGAGATGGAGCGGCGGAGTGGCTCCGCTGAGCATCGATTCGAGGCACGTCCGCCGCTCACTGAAGGGCCTGCTCATGAGATCGATGCCGCCTTCGCCGAGGAGGTCGAAGAATACGATCGACGCCGGCATCTCCGCGGCAAGCCGGTTCACGCGCGAGGCGGCCGGATGCAGCCGGAGCTGGAGCGCAGCGAAGTCGAGGGCGCCATCACGGGCGATGACAATCTCGCCATCGAGCACGCAGCGCGCAGGCAACTGCGCTTTCAAGTGATCCGCCAGCTCGGGAAAATACCGGTCGAGTGGCTTCCCGTCCCGGCTTTGGATGAAGAGTTCGTCGCCATCACGGAACACGAGGGCGCGAAAGCCGTCCCACTTTGGTTCGAAGATCCACGCGTCGCCGGGCGGCAACGCATCGACGCGCTTGGCGAGCATCGGGAGTATGGGTGGTCGCATCGATGGATCGCTACGGACGTCGGTCACTCCTACAGGCATCTCACCAGTTGTGGTTGCACATCCTTCACGAGATTGAACGGACCAAGCGTGTCCGCGCGGACGAACACACGCAGGGTCATCCGATTCGCGCTGACCTGCCCGACGTAGCGCGCGGGGATGGAGTCCGGCACTTCGTCCATCCGGACGGGGCCACCGTGCTCACGCACATGCACGCCGGCGATGTCGAAGCGACCGGACCCGTCCGGCCGCACGGGCGCCCTGAAGCCGCCGTGCGCGCAGTCGTACTCGATGATGCCGCCGGACTCGGTGAGCGTCAGCCCGGCGCGTGGCGCGCCCCACCGGCCGGTGACGATGGCGCCGTCGTTAGGCGGCAGGCCGGGCGCGGCACATGCAAGCGACTGCCCGACAGCCAGGGCAAGCACGGCGATTGCGTGGCGCGTTGTCATTTGGCGCTCGAAGCGTGTTACGGCATTCATCGTATTCCTCCAGCACAATAGGTCGTGCGGTCGATGCCCGGCGCTGAACCCGCGCTCCCCATGAATGTATTGCCTCCGGTGACTCGTGTGCGGTCGTTGCTGCGCTTCTCGCGTCGACGTAGACTTTTTCTTGTTCTCCTCCCTGCCCTCTGTGGTAGCACGCCGTTCAGCCCCGCAAAAGCAGATGCCCACCGCCACGCCATACACCGCCCTCCTGTTCGCCCTGCTACTCGGCGGCACCGTCTCATGCCATCGAACACCCTCGTCGCAAGTCGTACCGGAGGGGATACCGTACTTGTCCCGTGCAGACTGGAACGCGAAGGCGCCTGTCCTTCAGATGCGCGCGCATACCATCAGCCGGCTCACGATTCATCACACCGGCGTCAAGCAGGCCCCGGCGCGATCGACCGCAGAGAAGATTCGCGGACTGCAACTGTTCTCGCAGCGCGACGATAGCCTCACAAGCGGAAAGAAGAAGCCTGCGTGGGCTGACGTCCCCTACCATTTCTATGTCGGCACCGACGGAACAGTGGCCGAAGGGCGCGAGTGGCAGTATGTCGGCGACTCCAACACGCCGTATGATCCAGCCGGACATCTCCTCGTGGTTGTCGAAGGATCCTTTGATACCGAGCAACTCACTGCTGATCAACGCCGGACATTAGATGTGTTGCTCCCGGCGCTCGTGAAGCGCTTCGGTATTGCGCCGGAGCGCATCGGCGGACATCGAGATTTTGCGCAAACTACGTGTCCGGGGGCAAATCTCTATGCGGAGCTCGGACGGTATCGCGCGATGTCAGGTGTCCGGCACTAGCGCGTGACTGCTGCATCCCTGAACAACTGAGCCACTGACCGACTCCAGACTTCTCTCCCGGCGCACTCACCGTATCTCTACGTTGGGAGAGAAGTCAGAAGTTGTTCAGTGCTTCCGTGTTTCAGTAACCGCAGTGATCGATACGACGGATGGCGGATGAACGCAGGCGCATTCAACGATCCAGCACCGGCAGGTAAGCGCGCCATGGCCCGACTGCTTCGCGATACTGCTTCGCCATCACGCGCGCCGTCTGCGCGATGTGCCCGAGGTCGTGCGCCACCCACGTGGACAGCAACTGGCGCAGCGTGACTTTGCCGAGCTCCGGATGATCTCCGGTGAGGGCTAGCTCGCGCTCGGACGGCGCCCAGCTGCGCAGCGTCTCCAGATTCTCCGCGCGCAAGCGGGCGAACTCGTCGAGCAGTTCACCCATGCCCTTCCCCTGGCTCTCCCGCACCTGCGCGAAGCGGTCATACGGCGCGAAGCGGCGATTCGCGCCCTGATCAAGGATGATTCGTGCGCGCGGAATCCAGTCGGTTCGTTCCCCGTGGATCAGGTGCCCTACGTTGTCGTACGGACTGAACGTGCCGGGTCCCTCGTTGGTGGCGATCCACCGCTCCGGCAGGCTGTCGAGGAGGGCGCGAAATGTCGCCGGCGTGCGCTCGAGCACGGCGATGCCATCGGACAACTGGATGGGCGTGACTTCCACCCGGTCAGCTGCCGGACGTGTCAGATGGGCGCTCTGACGATATGGCCAGAATGAACCCGTCCGGGTCCTTCACCCGAAACACGCGTGCCCCCCAAGGCATGTCGGCGGGCGGGGACTCGAGTGTGCCGCCGGCCGACTCGATGCGCCTTGCAATTTCGTCCACATTCTGGGCTGTCGTAATCTGAATGGACAAGCCCGCGCCTTTCGCGCGGTTCAGTCCCTTGGCGCCGTCGTCCTGGCCGATGAGCATCCGTACGTCTCCCGCGATCAAGGACACCGCGCGCAGGGTGCCCTCGCGTTCGTGCTCCTGATCCACGGTGAATCCAACGACATCACGGTACCACGCCAGACTTTTCTGCAGGTCATTGACGGTGAGCGCCACCGAGAGCGCGCGACCGCGGAACGACTCTGGCTGGGCGCGTGGCGTGCCGGCGTCCGGGGACGATGCATCGCTGTTCATGAGATCTCCTGTGTCGACGAGTGCAACCTAACTCCAGAGCACGGTGCCGTCGATTGCTCAGCTGCGCCCTTGATTCGGCCTCGATCTCCGTGACCTTTCTGATGTCGGCCGTGGAGAAGAACCACACGGCGGCACATGACGATTCACTCGAGTTCCACACTCAAGATGCGCTCCCCCGTGCCATGCGATGATGGCGCGCGGAGCGACGGGATGACCAGATGCAGACGCGCACGCTTGGAAAGAACGGCCCTGCGGTTTCGGCGATCGGGCTCGGCTGCATGGGCATGAGCGAGTTCTACGGAGATCGCGACGACGCGGAATCGATCGCGACGATTCACCGCGCGCTCGAGCTGGGGCTCAGCTTCCTCGATACGGCAGACATGTACGGGCCGTACACCAACGAGGACCTGGTGGGGCGGGCGATCAGGGGGAAACGCAACCAGGCGTTCATCGCCACCAAATTCGGCATCGTTCGCGACCAGCACGATCCGACGAAACGGGGATTCAATGGCCGTCCGGAATACGTGAAGGAGTCAGTCACAGGAAGCCTCCGGCGGCTCGGGATCCACACCATCGACCTGTACTACCAGCATCGGGTCGATCCGGACACGCCGATCGAGGACACCGTGGGCGCGCTGGCAGAACTGGTGCAGGCCGGACACATCCGCTTCATCGGGCTGTCCGAGGCGTCGGCAGCTACGCTTGCGCGTGCGCATGCCACTCATCCGGTCACGGCACTGCAGAGTGAGTACTCGCTGTGGACACGCGATCCCGAACAGGACGTACTCGCCACATGCCGCACTCTGGGCGTGAGCCTCGTGGCCTACAGCCCGCTCGGCCGAGGCTTCCTGACTGGCGCGATCACGACGCCGGGGGATTTCGCGGCCGACGACTATCGGCGCCACAGCCCGCGCTTCCAGGGGGAGAACTTTTCGCGGAACCTCGAGTTGGTGACGAAGGTGCGTGCACTGGCGGCGCGGAAGGGCTGCACGCCTGGCCAGCTCGCGCTCGCGTGGGTGCTCGCCCAGGGTGACGACATCGTCCCGATACCCGGGACCAAGCGACGTAGCTATCTCGAGGAGAACGTCGCCGCGGTGGACGTGAGCCTCGAGAAGGACGAGATGGCGGAGCTTGACGCGATTTTTCCCGCGGGAGCGGCAGCAGGGATGCGTTATCCGGAGGGTGGAATGAAGACGGTCAACCGGTAGTTGATTTATGCCATGAAGTACTTTACAATGCTTGGACACACGGCCGGGGGTCGCCTGCGTGATACTCTAGTTGGCGTTGGCGGAGAGTGCTTCACGATAGTGAAGAGTCCGAGCGCCTTTGTACCCGTGATCATGTCGCTGGCAGCGCTCGCCACGGTGCTCGCGCGTGTCGCCATCGTCGGCGGGGCGCCGGAACCGGATGAGGGAGCGGCGGCGCACATCTGGCAGCTGCTCATGCTGGGCCAGGTGCCGATCATTGCGTTCTTCGCGATCAAGTGGCTCCCGCGAAACGCGCGACAGGCGCTGCTCATGCTCACGGTGCAGGTCGCGGCCGCGCTCGCAGCCCTCGCCCCGGTGTTCCTGCTCGGGCTGTAAGGGACGCGTGGCCATGCCTGCCCCCTAAAAGAATTCGTCCAGCAAGGTAAAGAACAACACTCTCTCCTCGTCTGCATGCGGCAGGCCATATGCACGAAGAAAGGGTTGAATCCATTCCGGGCCGAATGCGTCCGTGATACTGCGAAGGCCGAGCGCGATATCCTGGTGGCGGTCGGCGACACCGGCTCGCCCGCAGTCGATCAGGCCGGCGAGTTCCACTACGCCGCGCGGCGTGCGCGCCAGCAGGATATTCGGAAGGCAAAAATCGCCGTGGGCGAAGACGAGATCTTCATTCGCCGGAACCAAACGCAGAAGTTCCGTGAAGAGATCGCTCGCCGTACGCCCCGCACGGATTTCATCGAAGCCGTCTTCGCGAACACGACCGGCGGCGATCCGTCCGCGCACGGCGTGGATCTGCGTCGCGATGCGGTGGTCGAACGGGCAATGTTGGATCGGCGTGCGGTGGAGGAACGCCAGCCCTTCGCCGAGTGCAGTAATCACGGCGGGGAGCGACATGGCCCACTGGAGGTCGGAGGCGACGACGCCGCGCACTTCCTCGAGGATGAGAAATTCGACGTCGCCGGCGCGGCCGTACTCGCGAACGATCGGCACGGGGAGGTGCTGGTCGCGCATCCATCGAAGCCGCTCGGCTTCTCCCCCGAGCTGCATGTCCATGGACACGTCGGCTGCCTTGAGATACAGACTCGGCGCATGATCCCTGGTGCAACGCCAGACCATTGCGCCGGACTCCCCGAGGGTGACGGGGATGAGCGCCCGACCGGCGAGTGTCGCGAGGAGTTCAGCTGGCAGGTTCACGATCGTGTCGCAGCTGCTTGACTCCAGGAAGAGGACATTGACGTCCTGCCTAGATCCCGAAGATCGCCCCCCCCGGATACTCCGCGGACTCGCCGAGCTGCTCCTCGATCCGCAACAATTGGTTGTACTTGGCCACGCGATCCGTCCTCGACGCCGAGCCGGTCTTGATCTGCCCCGCGCCCGTTCCCACCGCGAGGTCGGCAATGAACGTGTCTTCGGTCTCCCCCGACCGATGCGAGATGACGGACAGATACCCTGCCGCACGCGCCATCTCGATCGCCTCCAGCGTCTCCGTCAACGTCCCGATCTGGTTCACCTTGATCAGGATCGAGTTGGCCACACCACTCTCGATGCCGCGCGCGAGGCGCTCCGTGCTCGTCACGAACAAGTCGTCGCCCACGAGCTGGCAGCGGTCGCCTAACGACTTCGTCATCAGTTCCCAACCCGCCCAGTCGTCCTCGGCCAGCCCGTCCTCAATCGATACGATCGGATACTCCTCCAGCCAGCGATGGTACATCTCGACCATGCCGGCGGCGTCGCGGGTACCGCCACCGCTCTTCTTGAAGGTGTAGCTGCTCTTCTTGTCGAACAGCTCGCTGGCCGCGCAGTCGAGTGCAAGGGCGATCTCCTTCCCTGGCGCGTATCCCGCCGCCTCGATCGCCTCGATGATCACCATCAGCGCCTCCTCGTCGTTCGGGAGGTCGGGGGCAAAGCCCCCCTCGTCACCAACGCCCGTCGCGAGCTTCCGCTTCACGAGCACTTTCTTGAGCGAGTGAAACACCTCCGCGCCCATGCGCAGCCCGTCGGCGAAGTTCGTGGCGCCGACCGGGATCACCATGTACTCCTGGAAGTCCACCGTGTTCGTTGCGTGCGCGCCGCCATTGAGGATGTTCATCATCGGCACGGGCAGCGTCCGCGCGAGCGGACCGCCAAGGTAGCGATACAGTGGCATGCCGACCGACGCGGCCGCAGCGCGCGCCGTTGCCATCGACACGGCCAGGATCGCATTGGCACCGAGCTTTCCCTTGTTCGCCGTTCCGTCGAGCGACAACATCGCGCGATCGATCCCCATCTGGTCGACTGCATCCATGCCCGCCAACGCTGGCGCGATCTGCGCCTCGATGACGTGCACGGCTTTCAGCACGCCCTTCCCCAGGTACCGTGAGGCATCGCCATCCCGCATCTCCAACGCCTCGTGCTCGCCGGTGGAGGCACCGCTCGGGACAGCGGCACGGCCAAAGGAGCCGTCGTCCAGCATGACGTCGGCTTCGACGGTCGGATTGCCACGGCTGTCGAGAATTTCCCGAGCGCGAATCTCTACGATGGTAGACATGGTCATGGAATGGCGTGAGCCGCGCATGCGCGGAGTTCAGACATCGGCCGGAATGCTGCCGACGTCGGGGCTGGAAATGCCGTAACGGGTCTCGAGCGCAATCGCGATCGCGTCGCGCGTCTTCTCCGCAAGCGCGTCGCGATCGTCGTACGTCATGCCCGCCGTAGGAATCGGCTCGAGAAAATGAATATCAATCGTTCCCGGTCGCACCCAGTACTTGCCCTTTGGCTGGATCGGGATCGTCCCGAACACGAGCGTTGGCACGACGGGGACGCCGCTGGCAATCGCCAGCACGAACGGCCCTTTCTTGAATCGGCGCAACGGATAGTCCTCTCCGCGCGTGCCCTCAGGGCACACGACGACGTTCTTGCCGCCCTTGATCAGCGCGGCGGCGTCCTTGTACGAATCAAAGGCGGACTTCCGGTTCTCGCGCTCGATCCAGATGACCCCCCATGCTGTCGCAGCAGGCCCGAAAACGGGAATTTTCCGCAGCTCGCTCTTGGCAACGAATGAATAGTGCGGCAGCACCTGCGCGAGCGCGAAGACATCAAACCAGCTGATGTGGTTGGCGATGAAGATGCGCGCCTCACCACTCTCCATGCGCTCTTGATTGTGCAGCCGGATCTTCACCCCGGCGAGCCGGTTGATCGTGCCGACCCAGGTGTGCCCCACCCACTCGTAGACGCCCCCGGAGCGACTGGGCACGTTGAACAGCTGGGCCACGCCGACCACGACGAGCGCAATCGGCGTAATGACGATGAGAACGAGGAGAATGAAGAAGGCGCGCAGCATCAGCGCGAAAAATGGTCGTGTCCCCGAGGCAAATCAACGCGCTGGCCCATCTCCAGGAGGACAACCTCTGCGGCAGGGCCTGACCGTTCGACAGTCCCCACCTCTTTCAGCGGCAGGCCAAAGCACTCCTCGAACGCAGCAGTGTCCAGCGTCGCGGCCGTCACCGCGAGTTCGTACTCCTCTCCGCTACCGATTGCCAACGCCGCCGGGAGATCGCCGAACACCGGCACATCCTCCGAGCGGATGATGATCTGGACTCCACTCGCAACGGCAATGTGACCGAGGTCGGCCGCGAGACCGTCAGAGATATCGATGGCCGAGGTCGCGCCGTTGCGCGCCAACCACTGCGCCTCCGCGAGACGCGGAACCGGATGCGCGAACCGTTCCATTTCCGCGGGGGCCGGCGGGCGTCCGGACATCAGTGCGCGGAGCGCCGCGGCCGATCCACCAAGTTTTCCGGTGACGTAGACACGATCGCCCACGCGCGCCCCGGAACGCAGAAGCGGCCGGCGCACTGCGCCCAGCACAGTGATGGCAAGCGCGAGGTGCGCGCCGCCCGAGAGATCGCCACCTACAATTGGCGCCTGCGCGATCGCCGCGGCATCGGCGATTCCCTCGCCGAGTTCCTCGATGTGCTCGCGCCATTCGCGCGGTACGGTAAGCGCAGAGAGGATGCCGATGCCGCGCGCCCCCATCGCCGCGAGATCGCTGAGCGCTGCGGCGGTCGCGCGGTACGCGATCTGGCGCGGCGTAAGCCAGTCGCCGCGAAAGTGGACGTGCTCGACGGACACGTCGGTGCTCACAACCAGCTGATGACCCGCAGGAACATCGAGCAGCGCCGCGTCGTCTCCGATGCCCTGCGCCAGCGCGCCCCACCGCGCGAGAAGCGCGCGCACGGCATCGAATTCTCGTCCGGTGGCAAGGGGGATGTTCAGCGGCGCGTCGGTCATGAGGAGATCGCAGGCAATATGGCGAGGACGGGATACCCGGGCGGGACGTGCGCGTCATTCCAGACCATCGGGAGCGCTTCGAGGACATCGCCGAGCACCGTCCCGCGCGGCACATTCCCGGCCTGCGCAATCTCGGCGGCGCGTCCATGCGCCCACCCCGCGCACGCAACGGCCTCAAACGGGTCGCTCATCTGTGCAAGCAAGGTCGCTGCAACGCCCGTCAGTACGTCGCCGCTGCCGCCCGTTGCCAGGGCGGGAGTACCGCGCGCGACAACGACAATGCGACCGTCCGGCGCAGACACGATGGTCGGTACGCCCTTGAGCAACACAACCGCGCCGGTACGGCGAGCCAGATCGAGGCCAATCTCCCATCGACGTTCAAGCACCTCGCCCGCGCTGCATGCCGCAAGTCGCGCCATTTCAGCTGGATGCGGCGTGAGCACCGCGCGCCTCCCCGACAAGAGCCCGGCGAGCGCGTCGAGATCTCCCGCGAACACGTTCAGCGCATCAGCATCGAGCAGGACAGGCGCGCTGGTCGAACGCACCACGCGCTCGACCAGCTCGCGCGAGGCCGCCGTCGCGCCCAGCCCCGGACCGATTGCAATCGCGTGCGCCCAGTCATCAGCGAAAGAAGTGCTCCACGCATCGCACAGCGCTTCTGGCACTCCCGCTTGAACGGCCTGCACACTCTCGTGCGCGGCGACAATACGGACCAGTCCCGCACCAGCGCGGAGCGCGGCGCGCCCGGCGAGGATGACCGCACCAGCCATTCCGCTCGCGCCACCGACAATCGCGATACGGCGGCGGTCTCCCTTGTGAGAGGCTGCGGCGATCGGCGGCACTCGGGCAAGCGTCCACGCTTCATCCGCAAGCTCGATCGCGTGCGCAGGACGCAGGGCGGCCGCGAGACCGATCTCGAGCACCACCAACTCACCGCTGCGTTCGCGCGAGACGAGCAATCCCCGCTTGAGCGCGCCGAATGTGAACGTCACATCCGCATTGACGGATTCGCCCGCGCCGGTGTCCGCCTCGAGCCCGCTCGGCACATCGAGCGCGATGATCCGCGCGCCATCATCCCGCGCTCGCGCCATGCGCGCGAAGGCGGCCGCGACAGCACCGCGCGGCGCCCCGTGCCCGCCGATACCGAGGACACCGTCTACGACGACGCGTTCTCCGCCCGATGGTGGATCAAGGGGGCCCTCCGCCAGCGCCAGCGTGCGCTCGGCGCGCGCGTCATCGGTGCGCGGCGCTTCGACGTCATCCACTCGCACGGTGATGCCCGCTGCGCGGAGCGCGCGCGCGACAACCCAGGCGTCGCCCCCGTTGTTGCCCGCGCCCGCGAAGATCGCGACGCCGCGGCGAAGATCGTGTGGGAAACGCCTGACGATTTCACCAGCGACTGCGGCTCCGGCCCGCTGCATCAATGCGCGGGAGGGAACGCCGGCTGCGATCGTCGCGCGGTCCCACGCTGCGGACTGCTCAGCCGTGAGAACGGCAATCATGGACCTTCCTCGAACCGCGCCATGATCGAGCGCGTCCGGTCACGCCAGACAGGCGGAATCCCAGGGGTACTCGCGTTCGAACGCCTGATCGAAATCGAAGACGGCGAGGAAATCCTCTCGCGTGTCACCGGGCTGGCTGATGAGGAGCCCGAGATCGACGAGCGTGAAGACGATGTCCCCCAGGTCACTGCTGGCCCGCACGCCCCAGTGATCCAGTACCATGCCGGCCATCACGCCATAGCGATCGAGTGCCAGGTCACGGCAGGCCATGGAGAGCTCACGACCGGTGATGTGGCGACGCTCAGTGAGCCGGGTCTGGCAAAACTCCAGCGCGCCGAGCACAAACAGGTACGCGCGCTCGTCGAACCGCGATTCGCGGAGGCGAATGCGGTCCATGATGCCGTCACGGAAGGCCAGTTCGGCCACAGCTGCTCCAACGTCGGGTAAAAAGGGCGCGCCCTGCCCGGTACGAGCCCGCGCAACAAGATGAGCGACCACGTGCAGGGGCACAACCACAAAACTCACAACTCCTCAGTTCTGAGTCGTGAGTTTTGAGTCGTGAGGTTAGCTCCTGAGTCGTCAGTGGTGAGTTGTGAGTACTGCCGACCCATGACTCATTGCTCGGGTCGTCGACTCAGGACGCACCACTCATGACTCACGACTCGAGCGTTCACGCCGTCGCGAGACAATCCCGAGCGCGGCAAATCCGCTCAGCACGAGGACGAGCGTGGCTGGCTCGGGCACGACACTCTGATCCGCGCCCGGAGGATGCACGATGGTGTGCGCGAGCACGCGGCAGGCCTCCTCGCCTGATGATTGAGACGCGAGGGACGGATCGGAATTGCACTGTGCGCCGCTGATGTCATCGGCCGCGGGATCCGTCACGCCTTGCGACTCGAGCCGTGCCACCTCGAACTGATCGGCGTCGAAGATGCCGGGC
>JBKJKH010000475.1:0-8338 GCA_046597595.1 Gemmatimonadaceae bacterium | reverse complement strand
CGGGCCCGTGAGGCTGCCGAACAATTTGCCCGGGACTCGCGTACAGATCTGGGGGGCATTCGGCGCGCCAATCAGGGGGTGTTCGAGATCCTTCCTCGCGATCAGGCGTCTGGAATTTCCGAGGAGAGCCAGATCGTGAAGACGGTGCGGGTCGTTTCGACCGTCGAGTATCTACTGAAGGGGAGAGCTTCGCATGTTCGTTCGTCGTCTGTTCACCGCTGCCGTTTTCGCTGGTCCCCTGACACTCGCCGCACAGGCTCCCGCATCGGCTCCAGCCAGCCCACCTCCCGCATCGGCCCCTGCACCGCTCCAGGCCAATGGCTGGCGCATCGACAAGGGGCACTCGGTCCTCGAATTTTCCATCCGTCACTTCATGAGCCGCGTGCGTGGAAACTTCCGCCAGTGGCAGGGGGTCATCACGGTTGACGATCCGGCAAAGTGGGAGCACGCA
This sequence comes from Gemmatimonadaceae bacterium, assembly GCA_046597595.1. GTDB lineage: Bacteria > Gemmatimonadota > Gemmatimonadetes > Gemmatimonadales > Gemmatimonadaceae > JBKJKH01. The sequence goes on along the minus strand of JBKJKH010000475.1, from coordinate 7,887 downwards.
GGCATCGACGTGACCATTGCGACGGCGAGCATTTTTACCGATCACGAAAACCGTGATAATGACCTGCGGTCGAACAACTTTTTTGCCGCGGACAGCTTCCCAGCGATCACGTTCAAGAGTACGCGGATCGAGCGGAGCGGCGATCAGGGAAAGATCCACGGTAATCTCACGATGCGCGGGCGCACGAAGCCCGTCGTGCTGGAAGGCCGCTTTCTCGGTCTCCAGAAGGCCAGCGGGCCGCAGGGAAGCTCAGAGCGCGTTGGTTTCGAGGCCTCGGTGGTGATCAATCGCGTGGACTATGGCATCACGTGGAATCGGGCGGTCGAGGGGGGTGGCGTGATGCTCGGCAACGATGTGAAGATCGATATCGCGATCGAGGCCGTGCGCCGGGTTGGCGTCCCGACGACGCCGGCACGTTGACGCGCTTGCGCAGGCGCTTTGCGTCGTTGAGTTTGCTGTCGTGACGTATTCCGGTCCAATCAACGAGGGGCCACCTCCGCGCGAGCGCGTCATCTATCGCGGCGTGCAGGCGGCAAAGGCGGGCGTGAGCCTCGGCTCGGCGCTCGCCATTGTCATATCGTGGACCGAGCATCACTCGATCCTGTGGGCAATCGTCCACGGGATATTGTCGTGGCTCTACGTGGTGTACTACGCGATGACGCGATGACGGTGGGCCACGCACCGGGCGTCGCACGTCTGGAGGGAGACGAATGAACGAGAAGCAGCTGCAGGCCTTGATCAAGAAGAACGCGGCCAAGGCCGAGCGGGCGCAGAAACAAAAGCAGCGTCCCGCGTTCGATTCCACGCTCGACGCGACGCGCTCCCCCGACTCGGCGGATGAGAGCGAGGCGGATGCAATCTTTCGCGAGATGAAGAAGCGGGAGTTCTGACCGCCGCGCTGTCCGCCCCGGTCCTTGCGACCGCGCCGCCGGACCCTCGTCAGATGAATCGACGACCCTCCGCGAGCACCGGTGCCCCGCGCACGATGCAGAGCACGACGGTCGCGTACACGCAGGTATAGGTGAAGATCCGGAGGGGACCGTCGATCGCCGGCACCAGTCCGGGCGTGAAGAGCAGGATGATGAGCGTAAAGGCGAGCAGCTTGCCCGCCCCGTACAGCGCGCGGCTCGACCGCGAGCTTACGAGCAGCTTGCCGAGCCGCGTGCGCATCATGCCAAATGCCGAGAGACCGCTCTCGAGCGCCATCGAGCGCAGTCCATCAACCACGATGCCCCGCGCGGCGAACACCACCGCGACCCAGGCCGGCACCCACCCCAGCGCGGCAAATGCGATCCAGTACGTCATCTCCGTGACACGATCACCGAGTATGTCCGCGAGTGCGCCGAACTTCGAACATTCGTTGTAGCGGCGGGCCACCCACCCGTCGAGCGCGTCGAGCAGGATGACGACGACGGTAAGGACCGCCGCGGTCACGTAAACGCCCGGCGAGCGAATCTGCAGCATCGCGGCGACCAGAAATGCCAGAAGTGTGCGGACGAGCGTAATGCGATTCGCCATTGTTCCCCAGTGAACGGAGCCGCGACGCGGCGTGTGGGACAAGCTTCACCCGATCCCTTGCAAGAACGCATACGTCATACGACGTAGGCACGGCGCAAAGGGGTGTGCGCGCCGCTACCTTGCGTGTCAGGCGGTCCCGAGGCGCAGGAAGGAGGTCACTGTGACACGCAAACGCGAAGAGACGGGCGTGGACCGAGGGGGCGTCGATGCGCGGGACGCGGGTCCGCGAAGCGCAGCCGCGCCAACCGGGGAGATCCCTGTGCGCGTAGAAGGCCGGAATTGGGACGCGCAGGTCGATCTGGCAAACGGGAGCGGCGACGCGATCCCCTACGTACCCGGAATGACCCTGCGCTGGGTCGTTCGGGTTGGTGGAGCGCCGGGACCGTCCGTGCAGTTCCTCGGGCCCGCGACCGCAGACGCCGCGCTTCGAGAACTTCATCACATCGTCGATGCCTGGCTCACCAGTCATCCGCCGGAGGCACAATGAGCGACGAGACACCCCCCGAAATTCTCTCGGGAGCGGCGGGGCGTCTGGGTGAGCAGGTGACCGCGATGGAGCGCGAGCTCAACCGGATGAGGGAGAGTGGCGACGAGGTGCCGGCGCTGGCGCTGGAGATGCTCGCGCGCCTCCGTGCCCTTGCAGCGGCGCTGGACGGTCTCGAGTCCACCTTCGCACAACCCGGCGAAAACGGCCCGAGCGCCGGCGACGACACCGTGTCTCGTTAGGCAGGCGTTGCTGGAGGGCGGTTCGTCGCACCAGGCGCACGGCTCGTCGACTTCTGCTGGCGGCGGCGGACCGCGATACCAATAGTCCATGCAACTCCGACAGCGAGGCGCTGAATGAAGGGCACGACTTGGATGGTGCTGGTGCTATCCGCCCTCGTAACGGTTCCCGTGCAGGCGCAGCGCAAGGACGACCCCTGTCCTGCGAGCCGTGATTGCGCCGGCGTTCGTGCCGCGGTCCGCGACTATGTCGAGGGATTCTACGAAGGCGATACTGCGAAGCTTGTCCGCTCCGTGGCTCGTGACGTCCACAAGGACGGTTGGCAATCGCCTCCTCGCTGACGGCGGGGCCGTGGTGAAGGAGGCGCCTGCCCCATTCGGCGCCGAGCAACCGGGGATGAGCTCGCTTCCAGTTAGGTCGGCGCGAGTAGACAGGAACGCCGCGTGCATTCTTTACCGGCATGAGCACATTGAAGAAAATCTCACCGATGGTGCGGGCAGCGCTGACGCTCGTGCTGGTCGTAGCGGTCGGATGCCGAAAAGAGAAGCGCGACGCGAGCGAATCCGCAGGGATCGTGGTGTCGACCGGCGTACTCGACACGCCACCGGACAGCGCTTCGCTCCGCCAGACGCCGGGATCGCTTCCCCTGCCAAAGGGCGCGGTGGGAGGCGTAAGCCGAGCGACGCGCCCGAGCGCTCCTATGCGTTCATCAACCGATGTGCGCACGGGCGAGCAAGTGCGTCGTATGGATCCACCACCGGAGTCCCTGAAGGTCGCTCCGGCTGAGCCCGTTATTCCACCCGCTCAGCGCAGTGCGCGGGCTCGCTCCGAGGAGCTACCACCGGCGCGCGACACTACTGCTCGCCGCGACACCATACCGCGCTAGGCTACTCTGCGAGCGGCGCAGCGATCCCCAATGCCGGTGAGTGCCGCGGCTCGCAATGCTCCGATAGCGCCTGAAGAAGGGTTTGGCCTTCCTGGTCTCCCCCTTCATCGCCGGAGCCTGGCGGGGCTTCAGGCTGCGCTGGATGCGGCGAACCACTTGGCGGCGTAGGGCGGCGGCGCGCAGCGTAGGCGCGAGGGACCAGACGCCCATCGCTCTGCCGTGAAACAGGGACGGACGTGGGCGACGGCCTTACCGTGGTTGAGCTGGAGGGGCGCCGCCGAGCCGCCGACGTCTCCGTGGCCAACCTGATCCCGGGCACCGTTTCGCGACGGTGGGGGGCCGATGTACGGAACGGAGGCGGCTCGCTGTCGATCTGGGCAAACTGCGTCGCGGTCACGTCGATGCGCTCGGTCAGCACGATCGACACGGTGTGGTCCACGACCGGCGAGGGAGAGCGCGGCGGTTCTGTGAGCGTCACTCGGGCACGGGCGGTTCGCGGGGGCACACCAGTCACGACTCCGGAGCACGCACACTGGAGAGAAGGCGCCAGATCGAGCAGCTGCGGTTCGCTGGACAGGAGGCCTTCCACCACGGCGTCCGCGAGATCCTGCTCAGGCGCGGGCTCCACGCGCTTGCGGCGCGCCCCCCCCTCCCACAGCTGGTCCGGAGCGGGAAATCCACCAGGCAGCGAGCAGTGGCGGCGACGGTCGGGCGGCAGCACGCCCTCAAACGACGTGGGCTGCGCCGCGATGTCGATGCCCTTTTCATCGAGCATGTCGACGAAATCGTCGGGATCTATCCAGCGATCAATGCTCTCGTCAGCCGCGGACGGGCAGCGCCCGACGAAATGAATGCGCACGGGCCTCCCGGCAAGCGCACGGACATAGCGCGCGGTCGCAACCGGTGGCGATACAAGCGACACCATGAACGGAGCCAACTCCGCGCCCCGCGAAAAGAGGCGGCGACGCACCAACGGGCAGGAACACATGACGAGCGTGCCGGTCGGCTGCTCCGAAAGCTGACGCAGACACTCCTGCGCCACCAGTTCGTCACCCCAGGTGGCAGGAACCGCGAGCGAATAACCGGCAAGCAAGCACGCATGCGCGAACTGCACTGTCGTATTCGGTCGGACGCCAAGAGCGGCGTCGCTACCAAATATCACGATGCGGGGGACGTCCGGGTGTTCTGGCTTCGGCGGTGTAGCTGTCATTCGGAGGGAAGTATGAAGCTATATAGGCGTCCGTGTGCGCCAGTCAACAGCCAACCTGTGAGCCAGACCCCCAAAAAATGGTGTTGATGGGAGGAAGTCGCGAGCTCGGCCGTTCCGCGCGGGTCCGGACATTGCAAAACCTTCGTAGTCCACCTGCCGGAGTTGAGTCGTACCGTGCTAGGAGAGCTTCAACTGTCGTCACCACGCCTCGGCGCCGAAGATCTGGACGCAATTGCTGCCTACGGGGCGCGTGCGACATGGCCGGCCAACTTCCAGATCTTTCAACGTGGCACGAGCGCCGACGGTGTGTTCGTCGTCCTTCACGGGCGGGTCGCCCTGCGAAGTCGGGTAAAGTCGGGCCGTGGATTCGCCGCCGCTCTTGCCGGAAGCGGAGAATCATTTGGTGCGGAAGGTCTGGCACCCGACGGACTCTACGCGACCGACGCCCGCGCCGAGGAAGAGTGCGAGACACTTTATTTGAGCGGCGTGCGGTTTCGGGCCTTTATTCGCGAACAGCCCCAACAGGCTCTCGCGTTACTGGGCCAGATCATGGCGGAACGCGCGGAGCTCCTCGAGCGGCTTCACGAGCTGGCCACCCTGTCTGTTGAACAGCGGCTCCTTGCCGCCGTGTCCCGCCTGGCGGCGGCCGGCGCATTTACCCGCGAGGACGGTCGGGTCGCGCTTGATCCCACGCAATACCGGCTTCTGTGCGAACTGGTGGGCGCCACGCGTGAAAGCGTTTCTGTTGTCTTGAGCCGCCTTGTGGGGCAGGGGCTTGTCGAGCGGGAGGGCGCGGTTGTCGTCATCGCCCCCCGTTCGACGCTGCAACAGCGCGCCGGTCGAAACGGCACGGGTGAGCATGACCTTCCCCACGAACCCCAGCTCGACGGCGATCGGGACGAAGTCGACGTCTGATACTGGGCTCCGCCTCGTATATTTGGGCGCATGACGCGCTCGGATTTCGGAGCGGACGAGCTACAACGCTACAGCCGCCATTTCACGCTGGCCGATGTCGGCCTCGATGGCCAGCGAAAGCTCGCAGCGGCCTCGGTACTCCTCGTGGGCGCGGGCGGACTCGGCTCGCCCGTCGCGCTCTATCTCGCAGCTGGCGGTGTTGGGAGGCTTGGCATTGTCGACGACGACCGCGTCGACCTGACCAACCTCCAGCGGCAGGTGCTTCACGGAACCGCAGCGGTCGGTGAGCGCAAGACCGAATCGGCGCGCGCCCGGCTCGCGGACTTGAATCCGCACGTGTCGGTCGAGACGTATGCGACTCGGCTTACATCTGCGAACGCGCTCGGAATATTCGCTGGCTGGGACATCGTCATCGACGGCAGCGACAACTTCCCCACGCGGTACCTGGTGAACGATGCGTGCGTTCTCGCGGGAATACCGAACGTCTACGGAAGCGTGCATCGCTTCGAGGGACAAGCGTCGGTATTCCCGGCGGGCGGCGCGCCGTGCTATCGCTGCCTCTTCCGCGAGCCGCCGCCGCCGGGGCTCGTACCAAGCTGCGCCGAGGCGGGAGTTTTCGGGGTGCTGCCGGGACTCATCGGAATGATCCAGGCAACCGAGGCCATCAAGATGGTACTCGGCATCGGCGAGACGCTCGCGGGACGGTTGCTGCTGGTGGACGCAATGCGGATGCATTTCCGCACTATCGAATTGCGCGCAGACCCGGACTGCCCCCTGTGCGGTACGCGCGAACTGCGCGCCTTGATCGACTACGAGGCGTTCTGCGGCGAACGAATCACGTCTGCGGAGTTGGGCGTCGAGAACGCGGAGATCACACCGGAAGCGCTCGCGGCGCGCTTGAAAACTGGAGACGCTCCCTACCTTCTGGACGTGCGTGAGCCCTTTGAGCACCGCATCGCGCGCATCGACGGCGCGACACTGATTCCGCTCGGAACCCTCGAAACGGCGCTAGGCGAAATTCCACGGGATCGGGAGATCGTCGTCTATTGCCATCATGGGATGCGCAGCCGCGCCGCCGCCGATCTCCTTGGCGACAGCGGTTTTCCGCGCGTGAGAAACCTTACCGGCGGCATCGACCGGTGGAGCAGGGAAGTGGACCCCTCGATGCCGCGGTACTGAGGCTCGTGCCGTTCAACCTGCTGCTCGCTGTGCTCGCACTCCTCGGCGTTGCGGTTGTTGGCGCGGCCTACGTCATGCGGACCGCCACCATCGTACGTCGCGAGCGAGAGGTCGCGGCGCGGTTGAAGGTGGGTCCGGACGGGATTGTCGCGGGCGCGAGTTCGTTCACCCTGCCGGGCGATCCGCGCCGCGCCGTGCTCCTGTTGCACGGCTTTGGCGATACACCGCAAACGCTCGCGTACCTGGCGAATCACCTCAACACCGCGGGCTGGACGGTGCGCGCCCCACTGCTTCCCGGCCACGGCAGGCTCCTCCGTGAACTGGTAAAGGGGCGCGCTGGAGCCTGGATCGCCTGCGCGAGGGAGGAGCTGGCAGCGCTCCGTACCGCTCACGAGCACGTCACCCTCGTCGGCCTATCGATGGGGGGAGCGATTGCTGCGATCATCGCCGCAGAAACTCCGTCGCCTCCGGCGATCGTCCTGCTCGCCCCGTATCTCAGCATGCCGAGGCGCATCCGGCTTGCGGCAGCCACTTACCAGATCTGGGCACCGCTCGTTCCCTATGTGAGTGGACGGGGCGAGGCGTCGGTTCGCGACGAGCGGGAGCGGAAACGAAGTCTCAGTCCTGGCGTCACCACAGGCCGGTTGCTTCGGGAACTTCACAAGATCACGCTGCGCGCGCAGGACGCACTCCCGCGAATCGTGTCGCCGACGCTCGTGATTCACTCGCGCGAGGACAACCGAATTCCGGCCGAGGTGGCTGCGCGAAACTTCGAACGCCTTGGCGCCCCCGTGCGTAGACTCGTGTGGCGCGAGAAGACCGGCCACGTCATCACGGTAGATTTTGGTCGGGAGGAAGTGTTTACCCTCGTGGACGAGTGGCTGAGCGCCCATACTCCTGCGCAGGGGGCTGCCGCTCGCGTTCCTCATGATCGCTCTCTTTCGCACTGAACCGCGCCAGTTGCGGGAGTTCGCTCCACCGTTAGGATACTGGCGCACTCCCACCCACCGCTTCGCCCCCGCCTTGTGCGCATAGCCCTGCTGAAGGAAACGCGCCCGCGAGAGCGACGCGTCGCCCTCAATCCTGATAGTGTCTCAGCGCTCGTGAAGCTCGGCGCGACCGTCGCCGTGCAGTCCGGTGCCGGCGACGGCGCCTTCCTCACCGACGAGGCGTACACCGCTGCGGGGGCCACTCTCGTCGATGGCGCCGCAGCGGTGGTCCAGGCAGCCGACGTCGTGGCGAAGGTGGCGCCGCCGACGCCGGAAGAAGTGGCACTGTTCCCCCAGGGGTGCACCCTGATCTGCATGGTGCAGCAGGATGGCAGCACCGTGCTCACCGCGCTTGCAGAGCGGCAGATCACGACGCTCGCGCTGGAGCGCGTGCCGAGAATTACCCGCGCACAATCCATGGACGTGCTGTCCTCACAGGCAACCGTGGCAGGGTACAAGGCGGTGC
>JBKJKH010000459.1:0-13440 GCA_046597595.1 Gemmatimonadaceae bacterium | reverse complement strand
GCGCATGCCGCGCGCCGGGCGCTCTATCTCGACCGGCAGTTCGTGATGGCGCATCTGCAGCTTGGGGATGCGCTCCGTGTCTCCAATGCGCACGAGCGCATCCCCAAGCTGTAGATGCGCCATCACGAACTGCCGGTCGAGATAGAGCGCCCGGCGCGCGGCATGCGCTGCCTCACGATACTGCTTCGCCGCAGTGAGCAGCATCGCGTGAATGCAGTGCAGTTCCGGCGATAACCGGTGAAGATCGAGCGCACGGACGCATTCTTCATCCGCCTCGCGGAGTCGCCCCTGGTTAGCCATGGCGCGAACAAGGGTCACCCAGTCGTTCAGGCGACTCGGGTCCCGCTGCACGGCCTCTCGCGCGACCAATTCTGCGCTCCCGGCTGCGGCATTCGGAGGAGCAGCGTCGGCCGTCGCCGCGGGTATTGCGGTGGGAACGGGATCACGGTGCAGCGGCGCAGGCGCCTCCAGCACCATTGCAGATTCCGCAGGAAGCCACGTTGCCGCAGGTGCCGGCTCATGCCACTGGCGCTCCGACATTGTCGTCGCCGGCGTGCTGCGTGCCGGATCGCGATCGGCGCGTCGATAGGCCACGCCGCCGGAGGTTATCACCACCTCGCATGGCACGAGACCAGACAACGGCGGGTCCGAAGCGCCGAGCAGCAACCAGCCATCAGGAGCGAGCGACGCAAGCAGGCGAGTCGCGATCTGCGCGACCGACGCCATGTCGAAGTAGATCAGCGCGTTCCGGCAGAGGATGACGTCCTGCGCGACCGTATTGGTCTCGGCAGAGGGATACTCGTCGGCGATGAGGTTGAGCGCCGCAAACTGCACGGCGTCCCGGATGCCCGCATCAAGCTGGAAGTGCGACGCACGCCGCTCGAACCACCGGTCGATGCGCGCCTGCGAAACGCCGCGCAGCGACCATTTGCTATAGCGGGCCCGCCGCGCGCCCTCGAGGCGAGGACGAGCGACATCGGTGCCGAGGATGCGTGCTGCGCCCGGCCACCCCATTTCACGGAGCATGATCGCGAGCGAATATGGCTCCTCACCAGATGCGCAGGCGGCACTCCAGATGCGCAGGGGAACATCCACTCTTCGTGTGGCAAGTAACGAGGGCAGGATCTCAGTGCGCAGCCACTCCAGTTGCGATGCTTCCCGGAAGAAGTATGTCTCACCGACAGTCAGTTCTGCGAGGACGATCTCGCGTGCTTCGCCCGCATCTTCCACGGCGGGCCCGAGGGCGTCGATGCGGGTGATGCCAAGGCTCGCCATTGCGCGGCGCATTCCGGCCTCCGCCGAGGGCTGCCGATTAGGCGGGAACACGAGTCCCGACACGCGATGAATGACCTCCGCCACACCCACAAAGGCGGGGTCGGTCCACCCCGCGACGCGGGCGCGTGGCACCTGACGCGGGCGCGCGTCCATCACGAGCGCGACACAAGCGCCGCGTCGAGCGCAGCTGCCTCCGCCTGGGAGACGAATGCCCCGGGATCGTAAATGACCAACACGCCATCCGGGCGCGCCGCGAGACCCGCAATCCCCCTCAGCGTCGGCGAAAGTGCCGCGGAAGTCTCCACGGAGTTGACATCCACGATGTCGTCCACATCGTCCACACGAAATGCCAGCGTCCGCGAGCCGGCCTGGACGACAATCAGGAACTCGTCGGGATCAAGCGTTTTTCCCGGAAAACCGAGGCGTCGGCGCACATCGATCACCGGCACGAGCTCGCCGCGGACGTTTATTGCCCCCTCGACGATCGTGGGAGCCCCCGGCAAGGGCGTAATGGCAACCGAGCGCACGATTTCCCGGACCGCCGTAGCAGGCAGCCCAACAAGCGCGTCGCCGAGGCGGACGCGCAAAAGTGAGGTCACGTTGTCGAGGACGGGCACGCACACGACAATCATGCACGATCAGGGCCGTATATAGGCAACTGCCGCTATAATGAGAGGAACTGGATCACACTTTGCGTTGATTTCTGCTCAGATCGAGCGCTGCGGCGCCTCCACGCCTAGCGGGGCGACCCTCTTCAACAACAGATGATCCACGTCGCCATCATAGAAGACAATCGTCTCGTTCGCGAAGGCATGACGGACATGCTCAACGAACTACCCGATGTGAGGGTCGTGCTGGCGGCGACCAGCATTGAAACCGGGATGCTGAAGAAGTCCAACCCCCGCGTCGTGCTCCTGGACGTCGGACTGCAGGATAGAAACTCGCTCCGCCTGGCCGAGGCCGTGCAGAAGGAAATGGCGGATGCGCGCGTGATCGTCATGGACCTCCTCCCCGTACACGACGAGATCGCCGAGTTTGTGAACGCCGGCGTCGCCGGCTTCATTCTCAAGGATGCCACCTTCGAGGACTTTGTCGGCACCATTCGCTCCGTCGCCCAGGGCGCGCGCGTATTGCCGCCCCTCATGACTACCACGCTCTTTTCGCAGATCGCCCGCCTGGCCGTACAGCGCGGCGAGGAAGCTGCGCTCGACGCGGTCCGCATGACCCCGCGCGAACGCGAGATAATCGCCCTCATTGCCGAGGGAATGAGTAACAAGGAAATTGCCAAGCGCCTCGGCATCGCGACGGACACGGTCAAGAGCCATGTGCGGAACGTGATGGACAAGCTGGCGCTGCACTCGCGCCTGCAGATTGCCGCCTACGCGCACAGCCAGGACGCCTAGCCGCGGCCACAACGCGGCGCGCACGGATCGGTTCGCCGATCCCCCAAAAGACGTACCTCCTCGTTCACCTGTTCAGGCGATAGGTGAGGGAAATGGCGTGCACTAACATTATCGTATATCCCCCATGACGTGCATGCGCGTGAGCGAGTGGCTTCGTCTCGAGGCGAACCGCCCCACGATCGCGCGCACGAAATCGGTGAAGATCTCCGCGAAACGGGGCGCGTCTGCGCCCGTTCGCCTTTTATGCATCACGTGAGGAGGAGTTCGATGAGAAGCGTCTTGAAAGGCCGCGTCATGACCGCATTGGTCGCACGCGCGCGCATGGCTCGGATCATCCTTGCGGTCGGAGGAGTCGGCGTACTCACCGCGACGTGCGACGTGCACGGCGTGAGCGACCCCGGCTCCGCGACGTCGCTGAGCATCTCGCCGAATCCGCAGACGCTGGCGATCAACGGAACGCAGCAGTTCACCGCCCGTGCGACCGATTTCTCGGGCACCGGCGTCACCGTGACCCCGACATGGACGGTCGTTGCGGGCGGCGGCACGATCAGCAGCACGGGGCTCTTCACAGCCGGGACGACGCCTTCGACCTTCCCCAACACCGTGAAGGCGACGAGCGGTGCCCTGACGAGCACCGCGACGGTCACCGTAACCCCGGGGCCGCTCGCCACGATCACCGTCACACCAACCCCGGCATCACTGACAATCGGCGCCACCCAGGCGTTCACGGCAGTCGGGACGGACGCCAGCGGCAACATCGTCGCGATTTCGCCAACCTGGTCCGTCGTCGCGGGCGGTGGCTCGATCAACCCGGCGACCGGTCTCTTCACCGCCGGCAACACGACCGGCACGTTCACGAACACGGTGCGCGCGAATGTTGGTGCGGTGTCTGGCCTCGCAACGGTCATCGTCACGAGCGGCCCGCTCGCCACGATCACCGTCACGCCGAATCCAGCATCCATACCGGCAAATGCCACGCAGAATTTCACCGCAGTGGGCAGGGACGCCGGCGGCAACACCGTCGCAATCACTCCCGTCTGGACAGTCGTGAATGGCGGCGGCACGATCAACGCGGGCACCGGTGTCTTCACGGCGGGTGCGACAGCGGGCACCTTCGCGAACACTGTGACGGCAACGAGCGGTAGCATCTCCGGGACGGCGACGGTCACCGTCACTGCCGCGGCGCTGGCAACCATCACCGTGACCCCGAACCCCGCATCACTCGCCATTGGTGCAACGCAAACGTTCACCGCGGTCGGCAGGGATGGCTCCGGCAACGTCATCGCCATCACGCCCACCTGGTCGGTTGTTGCGGGCGGCGGCACGATTAACATCACCACCGGACTCTTCACGGCCGGGACCGCGGCAGGCACGTTCCTGAACACGGTACGCGCGAACGTCGGCTCAGTGGCTGGCTTCGCGACGGTGACGGTCACCAGCGGTGCGCTGGCCTCCATTACCGTGACGCCGAATCCGGCAACCATTCAGACAGGCACTACGCAGCAGTTCACGGCGGTCGGCAGGGATGCCGGCGGCAACGTCGTGTCCATCACGCCAGTGTGGTCAGTCGTCAATGGCGGAGGAACCATCGACGCCACGACAGGCCTCTTCACCGCGGGCGCAACGACCGGGACGTTCAGCAACACGGTCCAGGCCACGAGCGGATCAATCTCCGGCAATGCGGGCGTCGTCGTAACAGCGGGTCCCCCGCCGTTGGCGACCATCACCGTCACGCCGAATCCGGTATCGCTCCCGCCTGGCACCACCCAGCAATTCACTGCAACGGGACGGGACGTGAACGGCAACATCGTCGCGATCACACCCGTCTGGTCGGTTGTCAACGGTGGCGGCACCATTGACGTCAACGGCCTCTTCACCGCGGGTGCAGTGAGCGGGACGTTCAGCAACACCGTGAGGGCGACCAGCGGCACGATCTTCGGATCGGCGACTGTCACCGTGACATCGTCAGCGCCTGCGCCGATCGTGAATCTCGGCGCTGCCGCACCGAACGGCATCATGGCCGGTACGGCCGTCTCCTGCGTCACCGGGGGGACTATCAATGCCGACGTGAGTATCAGCCCGGGGACCACGATCACCGGTCCCTGCATCATCTCGGGCGTGACACGCTTGAACGACGCGACGGCAAAGCAGGCGCAGATCGACCTGACGGCCGCGTATAACACCCTCGCCGGCCTGCCCTGCCCCGCGGCGAACAACGTCGGAACCACCAACCTCGGCGGGACGACCAAGCCCGCAGGTGTCTACTGCTCCGCCAGTTCGCTGGGCATCACGGGCACGCTGACGCTCGATGGCGGTGGAGATCCAAACGCGACCTTCGTCTTCCAGGCAGGAAGCACGCTCACGACTGCCGGCAGCATCGTGCTGATCAATAGTGCACAGGCAAAGAACGTCTACTTCCAGGTGGGCAGTTCGGCCACGCTCGGCACAGCCTCGCAGATCAAGGGCAACATCATCGCGCTGACGAGCATCACGCTCGACAGCAATGCCAGCCTCATCGGACGTGCACTCGCGCGGAATGGCGCGGTCACGGTCGGCACCAACGGCGTCATCACGCTGCCATAAAGGCCGGCGTACGCAGGAGCCGGACGACTGTCCGGCTTCTGCACGCTTCGGCCACGAAGTCTTCAGTCTTCAGTCCTCAAGGAGAGTCACATGTCAATGAGAGCACTTGCGGTTGGTGTCGCAGCGCTGGTGTGGGCCGTGCCGGCCGTGGCACAGCAGCGGGGCACGATGGAGTTCGGCGCGTTCGCGAGCGCGGCGAAGTTTGATAACAACCTGAGTCTTACGACGGGGTACGGCGGCGGCGGGAGAATCGCCATGTACCTCGATCCCCGCGTGTCAATCGAGTTCGAGAAGGCGGAGATGCGCGCGAAGCGCCCCAATGGGTTGCGCGACGTCAACGTCGGAATCGTCGGCGGACGGCTGGTCGTCGTTCCGGCCACCGCGGGGCGGCTGTCCTTCGTCCTCGGTGCAGGTGCCGGCATTTCCACGGAGACGAACTTTCTGCACACGTACGGCGTGCAGGGATTGGCCGGTCTCAAGCTCGCAGTCGGGAACAGTGCGGCGCTGCGCCTCGACGGCCTGATGGATTTCCTCGCGAATGAAGACTGGAAACGGTACCAGACTGTTCGCCTGGGCCTCACCGTATTTCGGCACCCGGCCAGAATGACGCGCACGGTGATGCGTGATGCACCCGCAATGACGATGGTCCATGAAGATTCCGTCAGTGCATCAGAAACCCGCCGCCTGCGCGACCGCGACATGGCACTGCGCGCGCTCCGGGATTCGCTGAACAATGCGCCGGCCACATGCTCCGTGACGTTGGAAGCGACGATCGCATTCGCAATGGATGGGTCGGAACTCACCAGCGCAGCGAAGTCGCTCATCGATGAGAAGATGTCGGGGTTTTGCGCGAATCCGGCCACGAGTACCACGATCTTTCTTATCGGCTATCGCGATATCATCGGGAAGGACTCTCGGAACATTGAGCTCGGGGCCCGCCGCGCACAGGCGGCGAAGGATTACCTCGTGGCGCGCGGTGTTGCACCGGAGCGCATCAGCATCGCGTCGAGGGCAGAGCCGAGTCAGGCAAGGAATCCGGGTGGATTCAGCCTCCTGATTTCGCCGGATTTCAAGAAGTAGGCATGGCGAGCGGATGGGGCTTTCGCTCTGTGGGGATGTGCCTGGCGCACCGCGCCCGGGGCATCCCCAGCCACGAGCACGTGCGGAGTGGGAGGACTCGATGAATGCGACCTAGCAAATTCACTGAGGAGCAAATCGTCCAGGCCATCCGGCAGGTCAAGGCCGGCACGCCCGCGGTGGATGTCTGTCGCAAGCTGGGCGTGACCCAGACTACGTTCTACCGCTGGCGCGCACGGTACGATGTGGCCGCCACGATTGAATTGCGCGAGATGCGGGAACTTCGCGTCGAAAACCAGAAGCTGCGCAATATCGTGGCGGATCTCCTCCTCGAGAAACAGGGCGCGCTCGACGTGCGCGTCAGGAAATAACACGTATCGTCCACCAGTAGCAGCGACGGTTCACCTCTCAACGCGCACTTCGCTACTGCTCCGCGGCGTCGACGCTGGTGCTGCGGCTACCACGCGGAGGTACACCTCGAACGTGGACCCCTTCCCCGGTGAACTTTCGACCGTGATGTATCCGCCCGTCTGCTCGACGATGCCGTAGACCGTGGAAAGACCGAGCCCCGTTCCCTTGCCGAATTCCTTGGTGCTGAAGAACGGCTCAAAAATGTGCAGTTGCGTTTCCGCGTTCATGCCTACGCCGCTATCGGCGACCGAGAGCACCGCATAGTGTCCGGGTGGAACGATGCCGCGAAGTGCTGGCGCGTGCTCACCGACATTTTGGCTGCGCGTCGTCACGCTGAGCAGGCCGCCGGACGGCATCGCATCTCGCGCATTGATGACGAGATTCATGATGACCTGCTCGAGCTGACCGACGTCGACCAGCACGTGGCCCACATCGGGCACGAGGGTGAGAATCGTCCTGATTTCCGCGCTGACCAGGCGGCCCAGCATGCGGTGCATCTCCTCGACCACGCGGTTGAGGTCGACGACAGTGGGTGAGAGCACCTGCTTGCGGCTGAACGCGAGCAGCTGGCGTGTCAGCGCACCGGCGCGATCGCTGGCCTGTTGAATCGCACTGGCGTCCACGCGACGCGGATCTGCCTCGGACAGCTCCTCGAGCAGGAACGCACTGTGTGCCCCGATTACGGTCAGCAGGTTGTTGAAATCATGCGCCACGCCACCAGCAAGCTGCCCGACCGCCTCCATTTTCTGCGCCTGGCGCAGCTCCGTGGCGAGCCGCGTCCGCTCCGTTGTCTCCACGGAATGAACGAGTACGCGATCGGGATGCTGGGGGCCGATCGTCAAGTCGAAGGTGCGCAGCGGCATGCCTGCTCCGGGCTCGTACATGACATTGCGCCGCACAACGACCGAGTCCCGCAGGCACCCGATGGCGTCGTCGCGAATGGGCCATCCAGATGGAAAGAGCTCCGTCGCGGTCCGCCCCACCGCGTTGCGCCAGTGCGGCTCCACGGTCGACTCGGCGGCTTCGTTGAAATTTATGAGCACGAAATCGCCGTCACGAGCTTCCCAGAGAAAGGTTGGCACGGGAAGCTTGGCGAAGAGGTCACGGAGGCGCTGCTCTGAATGCCGAAGCGCATCTGCGGCGGCCTGATGGTCGCTGATGTCGACGGTGACCACGACTGCACCGATGATCGCCCCCGCCGCGTCGTGAATGGGCGCGGCGGAGTTGAGGACATGGCCACGCGTGCCATCAAAGCGCTCGATCTCCACCATTTCCCCGCTGATCGTCGCCCCTGTGCGCAGCGTTCTTGGCAACACCCACTCCTCGCTCATGAGTGGCGCCCCCGTCGCCGGCCACCAGGCGCGGTACATGGCGTGTCGCCGGGCGCCATGAACGTAGGCAGCATCGCCGCCCCAGATCGCCACGGCCGCCGGGTTGGTGTGCGTGACACGGCCGTCGGCACCGGCGATCCACACCCCGACCGGGAGCGCCTGCAGCGTTGCTTCGAGGCGGCGGCGGTCGCGATCGGCCGATTGCAACGCCCGCTCCTTCGTAACCTCCACGCCCTTCCGTTTCGTGATGTCGGTGATCATGACGAGCACCCCGCGAAGTGCTGCGTCGTCTTCGAGGACGGGACTGATCGTGGCTAGCGTCGCGACGCTCTTGCCATCCTTTCTCAAAAATTCCACCTCCAGCGACTGCGCATTTGCGCTTCCTGCAAAGGCACGCCTCGCGGCATCGGCGCTCGCCGGGGTCATGAGGTCGAAAATGCAGGACCGCGAGATATCTTCCGGCGAATAGCCCAGGAGCGAGGAGACCTGTGGATTGGCGTAGGTGGTGAGTCCGTCGGAGTCCACTGCCCAGATGCTTTCACGCGAGGATTGCACAAATCCCTGAAAGCGCGACTCGTGCGCACGCGCAGCACGCAACGCCAGTTCCTCATCGGTGCGATCGGAGTGTGTCACGATCGCCGTCACGCTGCCGGGTTGCGCAACACGACGCACGCTCATGCGAAACCAGCGCTCGGTGTCAGGCGCATGACACGGGTAATCGAGCGTAAACCGGTCGCGCGTGCCCGCGAGCACTTCGCGGATGCCGATCGCGGTTGCCTTCGCCTGTGCCGCTGCGGGGCCTATGGAGCGCTCGCAGACATCGCAATAGTTCGTTCCGAGGCCCGTTCCTCCGCCCCGATAGTCGTTGGCCGCCGCAAACTCCGCCCACCCTTGATTGACGCCGACGACGTCACCATTTGCTGCGAGCAGTGCGACGTGGTCCGCCAGCGTGTCGAGTGCTTCGTGCAACAGCGTATTCGCCAGCACCTGCGCCGCGCGCGCCACCTCAGTGCGCTTGACTCGTGCAAGCAGACTCACTGCCGTGAGGAGTTCTTCCGGATCGAACGGATGCATCAGGAATGCGTCGGTCGGGTGCTCGGCGCCGTACTTGCGCGGCGTCCTCAGTATTTCACTGCGCGACAGGTGCATCACGGGCAAGCGGCCAGCCGCGCCAATCTTCAACTGGCGGCAGACGTCGAATCCGTCAGGATCGGCAGTCAGCACATTGAGGACAACCACGTCAATGGCTGCGGTGCCGGTGAGCGCCAGCGCCTCCGCGCCGGTCGCGGCCTCGGTCACCGCAAATCCGCCAGCGCGCAGCGCCTGCGCGACGCCGGATGACGCGCCGGTGTCGTCGATCAACAACACGCTGGGCGGGCTCTCGAGCGGAGTGAGATCCGCAGTCGCACGCAGCGCACTCGTCGGGATTTCTCTCAGGAACATCGCTCAGGGGGGCGGAGGGCCAATCCTGTGCGTGCAATGATACAACCCGCGATCCATTACTGCTGGTTGTCGCGCCGCTGCCTCAATACCTTTCGACGCTGGAGGGCTGGCAGAACGGCTATTGCACCAGTCTTGAAAACTGGCGTCCGCAAGGACTTGGGGGTTCGAATCCCTCGCCCTCCGTCCATAGGCAACGCCCGGATCGTCAGCGCGATCCGGGCGTGTGTCTTCGCTAACCCGGCTTCTTCCGCGTCGAACTGCGCGAAACCGGAGCGCGATGCCCCAGCTTCAGCGGCTTGAGCTTCGCCGACAGCGAGGCGGGCGGGAGCTTCGACGACCGCTTGCCCAGCATTGGCGGGGGCGGATTCGCGGGCTTCGGAGGACGAGGCCTGCTTGGCGTTGCCGCTGGTGGAACATGCAGTGTCGAGCTCCGCGGCTCCGAATGCTTCATCATCCCCGGCCTCGGCACGTGCGCCGGGCTCCCCATGCGCGCGGCAAGCGACTGGCCCACTGCAGGACGCGCGATCCCCAGCCGACTGAAGAGCGAAGGTCGAGGCGCCGTTTTGGGCGGCGGCGCAGGCTTGCCGTGGGGCATGGAATCAAGATATCCGCCGGAATTGTCCGGCGACATGACATCCTTTCGCGTGCGGCTTATCTTTCCCGCTCGGGTCGTTCATTGCGGGCGCCTGGGAGAGATGGCCGAGTGGCTGAAGGCACCGGTTTGCTAAACCGGCGTAGGGGGTCAACCCCTACCGGGGGTTCGAATCCCCCTCTCTCCGTTGAACCATATACGCCGAGCCTTCCTCAGCACGCTGCCGGTGCTCATGGGGTGCTACACCTACGCACCCGTCGAAGCGAACGCGCTCAAGCCGGGCGCGGGCGTTCGTGTTCGCCTCTCGGCTGCAGCCGCCGAGCCGCTTGAGCCGTTGCTCGGCGTATCCGACGCGCGGCTGCTGAGCGGAACGCTGATCAGCGCCGGCCCCGACACGCTCATCGTCGAAGTGCCGACGCGCATTGACGCCACGATCGGCAGCACAACTCGGACGCTGAAGCAACGCGTCGGTGTTTCGCGTAGCGCCATGCTGGAGATCGAGGTGCGTACGCTCGATCGTGTACGGACTGGCGCAATGATCGGCGCGTCCGCCGCTGCTGTTGGCGCCGTGATATTCGGAGCGATCAAGGCGAACCCCGGCAAGGAAGGAAGTCCGGGTCCGGGCGGCGGTGCTGACTTCCGGCTGGTGCTGCTGCGAATGCAAGCCCCGTAATCTCGTCACTGACCCCTACATCGCTACATCGCCACATCGCCACTCGCAGATTGTCAAAATGCACGCAGATCAGGCTTCTGATCTGCGTGCATTTTGACAATCTGCGGTCGCTTACGTGAGCTGTGCTCTCTCAGGGGATATTCGGATTGGTCTCCCGCTCGGAACGTGAGACGGGAAAGCAGAGGTCCTGACGCGTGAGATGCGCGGCCGGACCCGTGACCTCGAGAATGTTGAGCGCGCCCGGCGTGCTCGCGGCGGCCCAGCGACGCCTGTCGCCCATGCGCCGCGCCTCGAGCCACAGCTCAATGCCGCGCTCCCGCTTGAGCAGGCGCCACCCATCTGTAATGTCGGTTGCCGTGATCGTCGATGTCCCGGCGTTCGTGCGGACCAGGTTGATCTGCGTCATTGCACCAACGAGGTCGTTCGCGCGCAACCGCTCCTCCGCCTGGATCAGGCGCATCTCCCTGCCGCTCGCCAGGCGCACCGGCGAAGCCGAGGTGGAATGTTTCGTCTGCGGGTAGAACGGCACCCTCCCACAACATTCAATGGCGGCATCCCCGAGCAACGTGCCGGTGCGCGTCATGGGGAGGCGAGGATCAGGCGTCGTGGTGATGTAATCGAAATGCCACGTGCTCCATTGCGTGTGGGCGCGATACGGCGTGTTCGCCGATGCCCAGGCAACGCGATTCCGTTGCGCATCCTCACCCAGGTTGAAGTAGCTGATATTGTAGGAGAACCCGATGGGGATCGTCGCCGCGTCAGCAACTGCTCCGGCCCAGTTGCCGGTGAACACTCGTACGGCGGCCCGCCCAGCCGTTGCAGCGGGGACCAGAATCGCCGTCGTCGCCGGCGTCCCTCCCGTCACGGCAATCGCCGCCGTGAAGTTCGCTTCCGCACGCGTGAAGTAGTCGGCGTTCGGCTGCACAGGGCCGCCATCGAAGACGGCCTCGCACATGTTCTCGCCCAGCACGCGATTGGCATAACCGGCGTAGACGTTCGCCTGCTGCAGCAGCGTGTTGTATTGCGCAACAGTCTGAAGGCTCCCCACAGGAGGCGGGCCTGCCGCGACGAGCCGACGAATGGTTTCCTCAGCGAGCCAGCGCGCGCGCTGCGGCTCCTCCCAGTGCGAGTCGAGATCGGCGTCATCGCCATTCAGTTCTCCGTTCTGCCACCGATTACTGATGCCAAAACTTCCTGTTGAGCCAGCCGGATGAATCTCGCGCGTGACCGCCGCGCCCGTGTAGTTGAGCCAGTTGATGCCGGCCGAAAGCCCGCGCCCCGCGCCGTTCACCAGCGCGGCCGCCGCATTGCGGTCTTCCAGGAACTCATCCCGAACCGGGCCGGGATTCGTGACCGTCGTATCGCACGCCGCTGCCGTGACAATCAACAGCGCGACACCAAATCGGCGAAAGCAGGTTCCCAGTGTCGGTTCCATGTCGTTGCTCTGATAGTTTGTCATGATCGCCTCAGAATCCGACACGCAGCGTCGCCGTATACGTCGCTGGCGGCGGCACATGCTCGAGGATGGACCGCACGCGGGAATCGAATCCTCCATTGTTGCCGGTTTCGGGATCGAAGACTGGAAAGTCCTTGTTGACCCACTTGAAAATGTTGTGACCCGCGAGCGTGAATCGCGCCGACGTTACTCCGCGCAGGAGCGACGGCGGAACGGGCACGCTCACCGAGACGTTGCGCAGCTTGAAGAAGTCGGCCGGATAGATGAAGTAGTCGGACTTCGTCTGCGACACCGTGCAGCGCGCCACGTCGATCGCGCGCGCCTCGGCAATGCGTCCCGATTCCTGCAAGTTGTAGAACGCATAGCAGCCCGGCCAGCGGACGGCCCGCGTGACGGCGTTGAAGGCCGCACCGTCGTAGATGAAGTGACCTGACTGGTGCTCACCGCTCGCATTGACGCTGATGTTGTACGGCAGCTCAAACCCCGTCTGGATGCCGAGCGTTCTCTTCGGGAGGTTCGGACCGTGATTGCAGGCGTTCGGATTTGCCGTGGTCGGTTGCACGACGGTTGGCGTTGGAACCCCAGCTACCAGCGGCGCTGCGGACTCCGGGTTCTTGATGCAGAAGTCGGTGCGAATCATCGGAATCGACTGCCCCTTCATGATCCATCCGAAGTTGCCAATGCTGAAATCGGCGGCACCACCAAGTGAAACGACCTTCGTCTCGTTCGTGAAGTACGACCCTCCTACTGTCCACTCGAGCTTGTCCCGCCGGAATACCGTCGCGTTAACGGCGAGTTCCACACCGTCGCTCTTCATCTTGCCCACGTTCGCGAGTTGCGAATTCAGGAATCCGAGCGAGGGAATCTGCCGGACGTTGAACAGCGCCTCATCGATGTCGCGCTTGTACAAGGTGAATTCCGTCGTGAGGCGATCCGTGAAGAACGCCGCGTCGAAGCCCAGCTCGATCTCGGTCGTGCGCTCGGGGCCGAGACTGTCGTTTCCAACATTGCGCGGAAAGAACGCCGGCTGCCCGCCATACCCTACCGCTTCGAATGTCCGGACAGCGTCGAACGCCCCAGGCGCACGACCGGACTGGCCCCACGCGGTGCGAAACTTCATCTCCGGACTCCACGATGGCCAGAAACTCTCGTCTGACGCGACCCACGACAAACTTGCCTTCGGATATGTCTGGAGG
>JBKJKH010000231.1:0-4139 GCA_046597595.1 Gemmatimonadaceae bacterium | reverse complement strand
GACGTGATCTGCCACCTCGCGGCGCAGATTGATGTGCGCAAGAGCGTGGACGATCCCGTCTACGATGCACGCGTCAACATCCTGGGCGCACTGAATCTGATGGAAGGCGTGCGCGCTTCGGGACGAAAGACGCGCGTGGTCTTCTCGTCCACCGGTGGCGCGCTGTACGGGGACTTCGTCACGCCGCCCCACATCGAGGAGTACGCCAAGGATCCCGAGTCGCCGTATGGGATCGCCAAGATGAGTGTCGAGTACTACCTCGCATACTATGGTCGCGTTCACAAGCTCGATACCGCCGTGCTCCGATACGCCAACGTCTATGGTCCGCGCCAGGACGCGCACGGCGACGCAGGCGTGGTCGCAATTTTCTGTCACCGCATCCTGGATCACCGGCCCGTGACCATCTACGGCGACGGCAAGCAGACGCGAGACTATGTGTTCGTGAAGGACGTTGCCCGCGCGAACGTGCTCTGCGCTGAAGGGACACTCCCGCCTCCCGGGCGCATGGATGAGCGAGGCTTCAATATCGGCACGGCGACCGAGACGGACGTGCTTGGGATCGTGGCTGCACTGCAGGCGGCCGCGGTCCGCGCGGTTCCCGTTGAGCACGTCGCGGGACGACCTGGCGAATTGGCGCGCTCCTCGCTGAAAATCGACAAGGCCGCGAAGGTGCTTGGATGGCAGCCGACCGTGTCGCTGCGGGACGGACTGCGCGAGACCTACGAGTGGTTCGCCTCGCAGCGGACGGCGAGCGCCACATGAGTTTCGTCCCCGTGCTGGCACAGACAGGCGGTGGCGCGATCCCCACCACACCGCTGGAAATGGTGACCCACGCGTCACCGGTCACGCAGGTGGTGCTGGTGATCCTCGCGATCCTCTCGCTCGCCAGCTGGACGATCATGTTCGCCAAGTGGATCGAGTTCGGGAAAGTGAGCCGGGCGTCAAAGACCTTCACCACCGAGTTCGAGAGCGCGACGAAACTGGAGCAGGCTGCAGGCATCGCACGCCGTGCGCGCCCGAGCCCCTATACGCGCGTGTTTGGCCGTGCGATCGAGTTCCTCACACAGACGAAAGCGACCGGCCCGTCGCGGATTACAGAAACGCAGACGATCGGCATGACAAACGCGCTCAGTGCCTCGCAAGTGGAGGCGATGCGCCTGCTGCTCGACGCCGAGACGGCGTCTGAGCGCGACCAGTTGTCTCGCTTCATTCCAGCACTCGCGTCGATCGGATCAGTCAGCCCGCTCATCGGGCTGCTCGGGACCGTGCTCGGCGTCATTCAATCGTTCATCGGGATCGCGACAAAGGGGTCAGGGAATATCGGTGCCGTCGCCCCGGGCGTCGCGGAAGCGCTCATCGCCACCGCGGCTGCACTTGCCGTCGCCATTCCTGCGGTCTTCGGGTACAACCTGTTTGCCAACCGCCTGAACCGCCTGGAGACGCAACTCGAGGGCTTCGGGTCCGAGGTGATCGCGCTGATGGCGCGAGAGGGGCGTTTGTAGGATGAGCCGGCGACGGCGGCGCGAACGCACGCCGATCTCCGCGGAGATCAACGTGGTGAGCCTCATCGATGTCATGATGCTCATGCTCGTGATTTTCATGATTACCGCACCCATCATGCAGGGCGGTGTCGACGTTGCGCTTCCGCGAGCCGATGCGAAGCCACTGGAACCCAAGAGCGGGCTCGTTGTCACGATCAACCGTGACGCGCGCATCTTCGTGGACGAGACACCGCTCACGATGCCGGAATTCCGGGCCAGCTTCCGCTCGCTCGCGTCGGCGAAGGGCAAGGATGGCGTCTACCTGCGCGCCGATCAGGGCGTTCCCTATGGAACGGTCGTGCAGGTGCTCGCGGTCATGCGCGCGGCCGGTGTCGGCAACGTCGGCCTGGTCGCGGAGCCGGAAGGTGTCCCGTGACGAGCGTACACGCGCGACACCACGGACGGGCGATTCCCATCGGCGTCAGTGTGTCGGTACTTTTCCACGCCAGCGTCGCGGCGGTCCTCTTCCTCGCACCACACGAGGTGACGCCCGCGCTGCCTCCGGTGTACAAGGTGGACATCATTGCCGCGCCGCCCGGGGAGCGGGCTGCCGGAATAGTGACCCCCGCGCCCGCACCGGCCGAAGCCCCTGCCGTCGCGGAGCCTCCGCGCCGTGCGGAGACAAATCCGGCAGACATGCCACCGCCCGATGCCCCGAAAAAGAAGCGCAAGCCGGTGCCTGCAGCCACGCAGGTGCCGAATCCCGCGCCGGTGAAGGCCGCAGAGGCCCCGCGCGCCGCGGGCGGTGCCGAGGGCGGCAAGGGAACCGATGTGGCGACCGTGCGCACGGAGGGAATCGATTTCCCGTATCCCGGGTACCTGAACAACATCGTGCGCCAGATTGCGCTCAACTTCAAGCCGCGTAATCCCGGCGCGCTGCATGCTGACGTGTTCTTCATGATCCGTCGCGATGGCTCGGTCTCGGGGTTCCGGTTCATCACGCGCTCCGGGAATTTTGCCTTCGATCTCGAGGCACAAGGCGCGGTGGAATCGGCCGCCAGCGGCAAGGTGTTCGGGCCGCTGCCAGCCGGATTCGAGAATGATGTCCTTCCTGTGGTCTTCGCCTTCGATCCACGAATCATTCGTTGATGACCAGCGCTTTTGATTGGGCCCGCCGACGGGGGACGACCATCGCCCTCGCCATGACGGCGATGGCAGTCGCGACGCTTTCCCGTGCGTGCGACGCGCAGGACACGACCCAGGCACCGAGCGGCGTGCGCATCGGGCTCACGTATCAGCCAGGCGTGAAGCCCGGCGTGCTCGTACTGCCCGTGTCCGGCACGGCCGGTGACTCGGTGCGGAAGATCGTGCAGCGCGACTTGGATCATGGCGATCGCGTTACCGTAATCGCCGAAGATGTCGCAGCGCCGGGTGCTGCGCTCAACTACCCGCTCTTTACGCAGCTCGGGGCCAGCGTCGTGTTGCGCGCGACGCTGACCGGGGAGGGCGTGCGCGTCGAAGTGCACGATGCCACCGCGGGCCGGGTGGCGGAGACGCGCACGTACGCGCTTCCGCAGCCGGCGCAATCTTCGGCGTGGCGCATGGCGGTCCATGGTATCGCGGACGACCTCGAACAAATGATGTTCGGAACACGCGGCGTGGCGCAGTCGCGCATCGCGTTCGTCAAGAATGGCCGCGTGTATGTCATCGATTCCGACGGTGCCAATGCGACGCCGCTCACGTCCGCCGGGCCCTTGTCGGTGTCCCCATCATGGCACCCCAGCGGGCGGTATCTCGCCTATAGCGTGATGGGTACGAAATCGCAGATCATCGTGCGTGACCTGACGAACGGGCAGGAACGCGCGCTCGTTGCCACGCCTGGCGGGCTGAACATCACCCCGGTATGGTCGCCCGATGGCAACACGATTTCCTACGCGCACGGCGAAGACGCCGGCACGGACATCATTTCCGCGAACGCGTTCGACAATTCGCCTGGACGCCAGCTGACGGTCGGGCGGGGAAGCGAAAATGTCTCGCCGAGCTTCAGCCCGGATGGGCGCCGGATGGCGTTCGTGTCCGGGCGCGCCGGCCATCCGGACGTGTACCTCGCCGACGTCGACGGAACCAACGTCGAGCTCCTGACCCCCGACGCGCTGGGCGACCAGAGCTATCGCAGTGACCCTGACTGGTCGCCCGACGGGCGCGCCGTCGCCTACCAGTCCCAGATCAGCGGCGATTTCCAGCTGATGGTGCTTTCGTTGCGCGACCGCAGCGTCAAGCAGTTGACGAGCGAAGGATCGAACGAGGATCCTTCGTGGGCGCCGGACAGCCGGCACCTGATCTTCACGTCGACGCGGACCGGCGTGAAGGAGTTGTGGGTGATGGATGTGGAATCCGGACGTGTGCGACAGCTCACGCGATTGGGCGGGGCAAAGCTGGCGGCATGGTCGCGTCCGTTGGGCGTTAGGTAGGGTCAAGCGGTACAGCATTGCGCGCGTCGGGTGTAACTTTCCGTCGCTCGCGTACGGCTCCGGCGAATGCCCGGCGGCCGCGACACGGTTGGACAGCAGTCGACACCTCGACGAGGAGCTTTATGATTCGCTTCACCCGCGCCGTACCTCTCGCGGCCCTTGGCACCGCCGTGCTCCTGAGCGCCGC